>NZ_VZZR01000004.1:0-28543 GCF_009650555.1 Pseudomonas sp. EMN2 | reverse complement strand
CCACTCCCACGAGCCAGCCAGTGGCGTATCACTCGTGGGAGCGGGCTTGCCCCGCGATTACGTTGGTACTCACACCACTGAGCCCAGCTTAGTGCCGAGGCTCCAGATCCCCCGAATACAACTCATCCTCAGACTCATCGGAGCCAGCAATCTTATGCTCCTCAGCCGCCCAAGCCCCCAGGTCGATCAACTTGCAACGGTCGGAACAGAACGGCCGAAACGGGCTCTGCTCCCCCCATTCCACAGGCGCGCCACAAGTCGGGCAATCAACAGTCATCGGCTGGCTCATGGCTGGCCTCCTCGCAAAGTCAGGTAAAAGTGGTGCAGGCGGTCAATCTCGTCGTGCAGCGATTGCAGGTCACGATCATTGACCACCACATCATGTGCATGGCGCAGGCGCTCTTCCCGGGCCAACTGGGCCTTGAGAATCGCCTGCACCTGTTCGGGGCTGGTGTTGTCGCGCTGCAAGGTGCGCTGCACCTGCAACTCGGTAGGGGCATCGACCACCAGGATGCGCTGCACCTTGTTGAACTGCCCCGACTCGATCAGCAGCGGCGAGACATACACCGCATAAGGCGACTCGGCCTTGGCCAGGTAACTGAAAATCTCTTGGCCGATCAGCGGGTGCAGCAATTGCTCCAGCCACTGCCGCTGCGCAGGGTCGGCGAAGATCAGCTGGCGCAGGGCGGCGCGGTCCAGCTGGCCGTCGGCCTGCAGCACGCCGGGGCCGAAGCGTTCGACGATACGGGCCAGGGCAGGGCGGCCGGGTTCGACGACCCAGCGCGCCGCCTGGTCGGCATCGACCAGGTGCACGCCCAGCTCGACGAAGCGTTCGGCCGCGGCGCTCTTGCCGCTGCCGATGCCGCCGGTCAAACCGAGAATCCAGGGGGTGAAAGGCGCTGTGCTCATCAGGTTCCAAGCAGTTGCAGGTATGAGGCGACTATTTCATCACCCCAGAGCACTGCGATCCAGCCCGCAATGGCCAGATAAGGCCCAAAGGGCAGCGCCACGCCCATCTGCGCCCGGCGCAGGCGCACCAGCATCAGCCCGATCAACGCCCCGGCCAGCGACCCGAGCATCAGCGTCAGCGGCAGGATCTGCCAGCCACCCCAGGCGCCGAGCATCGCCAGCAGCTTGAAGTCGCCCTGGCCAATGCCGTCCTTACCGGTCAAAAGCTTGAACACCCAGAACACCGACCACAGGCTCAAGTAGCCCGCCACCGCGCCCCATACTGCATCGGCCAGCGGCACCAGCAGCCCGAAGGCATTGACCACCAACCCCAGCCATAGCAGCGGCAGCACCAGCACATCCGGCAGCAACTGGTGCTCGGCATCGATCAGGCTCAGAGCGATCAGGCCCCAGGTCAGCACCATCACCAGCAAAGCGTCGATGCCCGGCCCGAAATGCCAGGCCACCAGCAGCGAAAGCAGGGCACACCCAAGCTCCACCAGTGGGTAGCGCGCACTGATCCGCCCCTTGCACGCCGAACAGCGACCGCGCAACGCCAGGTAACTCAGGACAGGAATGTTCTCCCAGGCACGGATCCGGTGCTGGCAATGGGGGCAGCGAGAGGCCGGCAGGCACAGGTCGAAGCGCTCGTGCGCGGCCCCCGGCAGCCCCAGCACCTCCTGCGCCTCCCGCTGCCACTGGCGATCGAGCATGATCGGCAACCGGTAGGCCAGCACATTGAGAAAACTGCCCACCAACAACCCCAGCACCACGACCAGGCTGTAGAAAATCGGTGGATGTTCGAGGATCAAGGTCCAGGCATTCATGTTCAGATCAGGCTACCCAACTGGAAAATCGGCAGATACATCGCCACTACCAGGCCGCCGACCAGCAGCCCGAGGATCAGCACGATGGCCGGCTCCAGTAGCGTGGTCAACTGCTCCAGCCCCTGGCTCACCTGCTCCTCATAATGTAGCGCGGCTTTGTCCAGCATCAGGTCCAGCGTGCCGCTGGCTTCGCCCACCGCCACCAGCTGGCGCAGCAATGGCGGGAACAAATCGTCCGCCTCCATCGCCTGGTGCAAGCCCAGCCCGTTCGCCACGCCCTGGCGCAGCGCCAGGATCGCCCGCTCGTGCAGGCTGTCACCACTCACCGGCGCCACCGTCTGCAACGCGTCCAGCAACGCCACCCCCGCCGCATAGGATGTAGCGAGGCAACGGGCGAACCGCGCCAACGCCGCATGGCCCAGCAAGCGCCCGACCACCGGCAACCGCAAGATCAGCCGCAACAGCCACAAGCGCGCAGGCACATGCCGCTGATAAAGCTCGCGCGTGCCTAGCCCCAATACCGCCATCAGTACCACCCACCACACCACGTGATTGCCCAGCGCTGTGGATAAGTCGATCACCCACTGGGTAAAGGCCGGCAATGCCTTGTCGAAACTGGCGAACAGGCTCTGAAACCGCGGCACCACCTCCAGCAGCAACAACGCCGCCACCCCCAGCCCGGTCAACAGCAACAGCGCCGGATACAACATCGCCTTGCGCACCTTGTGCCGCAGCGCCTGGCGTTTCTCCAGCATCGTCGCCATCTGTTCCAGTTGCCGGTCCAGCGTGCCGGAGTGCTCACCCACCCGCACCAGGTTGCAATACAACGCATCGAACCACGCCGGGTGGCGCCGCAAGGCCTCCGCCAGCCCCAGCCCCGCCGCCACATCCCGTTTCAACTGCGCCAGCAGCCCACTCATCACGCTGCCCGTGTTGCTGCGCACCATCACCTCGAACGCCTGCAACAGCGGCACCCCCGCCGTCAGCAAGGTCGCCAGCTGCCGGCTGAACCCCGGCGCATCCGTTTTGCCTTCGCGCTGCGGCCAGCGCCATCGCCAGCCCCCCGCCGGCTGCACCCGTGTAGCGCGAATGCCCTGGCGCTGCAGCCACGCCCGCACGAACGCCGGGCTGCGCCCAGGCTGCTGGCCCTGTTGACGAACCCCGGCGGCATCGATGCCCTCCCAGGCGTAGAGGCGGGTAGACGGTGGCATGCAAAGTCCTTTGCAGTGAAGCGACAAGCCCCGTAACAGCTTGCCGGGCCCGACAGCGGGCGCGATCCCATGACGGTCACTAGAGTAGTTCAGCACCAAGCCCGCCCCGCCAGCCAGGGGTGACAAAAGGTGTCGGTTCAGGCCTACTGCGCGCCTGCCGGCAGGGCCCCAGCGCCCCCGCGCCTCCACGCATTACGAAGGAATACCGCCTATGAAAGGGCAACGCGGCATCACCCTGATCGAACTGATGATTGTCGTCGCGATCATCGGCATCCTGGCGACCATCGCCATCCCGATGTACACCAACCACCAGGCCCGCGCCAAAACCGCGGCCGCCCTGCTGGAGATCTCCGCCCTCAAGACCCCGATGGACATCCGCCTGAACGACGGCAAGAACGTCCCCGACGTCGCCAGCCTCGGCGGCCAGGCCGCCACCGCCCACTGCGCCATCACCGCCACCGGCACCGCAGCCGACGGCACCGGCAGCATCCTCTGCACCCTGGCCGAAGCCCCCGCCAACGTGCTCGGCAAAACCCTCACGCTCACCCGCACCCAGGCCGGCTGGAGCTGCACCACCACGGTCGAGGAAGACCTCGCCCCGAATGGCTGCAAGGTGCAGTGAAAGTGAGGTGAAACAGGGGTTTGCGTAACGCACACGGCAGTGGTACGTTGCGCAACACGCCGGTGTAGCTCAGTCGGTAGAGCAGCGCACTCGTAACGCGAAGGTCGCAGGTTCGATTCCTGTCTCCGGCACCACATCCAGCTCCACTGC
Organism: Pseudomonas sp. EMN2; assembly: GCF_009650555.1. Lineage (NCBI taxonomy): Bacteria > Pseudomonadati > Pseudomonadota > Gammaproteobacteria > Pseudomonadales > Pseudomonadaceae > Pseudomonas > Pseudomonas sp. EMN2. The sequence continues at coordinate 24,785 of NZ_VZZR01000004.1, read as the reverse complement.
ATTCCGCTGAATGCTTTGGAAGCCCTCTAAACCGGCCTTCTGGCCGGTTTTTCGTTTCCACGACCCTCCGTCGGGAACCAACAAAATCCCCAATAACCGGGGGTATTTTTGGGGTACAGCGTCTTTCCTGCATGGAGAACGTACCCCTATGCCACGCCTAGCCACTCCGCTCAGCGACCTCAAATGCCGCACGGCCAAACCGCGTGATCGTGCTTACAAACTGTTCGACGGCGGGGGTATGTACCTGTACGTCACGCCCTGTGGCTCGAAGACTTGGCGGCTGCGGTACTTCAAACCCGACGGCAAGGAAGGCACGCTGATCATCGGCAAGTACCCCATCGTTTCATTGGCCGTTGCGAGGACCAAGCGCGATGAGGCCAAGGCGCTGTTGCTCGACAACCTTGATCCGATGGAAGAGAAGCAGAAGGCCAAGATCGCTGCCCAGCGTGCGAGTCTTCTCTTTGAAACCGTCGCTTTGGAGTGGCACGCCGAAATGTCCCGGCGCTGGACCGAGGGCCACGCCAAGACGGTGCTGAGCAGGTTGCGCACCCATGTGTTTCCACTGATTGGTCAGCGGCCTATCGCTGAACTCGACACCCATGATCTCCTTGAGGTCACTCAGCGAATCAAGGATCGCGGCACCATGGATGTAGCGCTGCGTGTGCAGAACTATCTATCCACGATCATGCGGGGCGCGAAGCGGGCGCGGCAGATTACTCAAAACCCGGCGCTTGATCTGGCTGGCTCGATTCAAGCGCCGCGTACTGTGCACCGTCCAGCTCTCTCGCTGAACCGCCTCCCTGAACTGTTGACCCGAATCGACAATTACACCGGTCGCGAACTGACCCGGCTCGCAGTGCTGCTGACGCTGCATGTGTTCGTGCGCTCCAGCGAACTGCGCTTTGCCCGGTGGGATGAATTCGACCTCCAACGGGCGATGTGGGAAATCCCCGATACCCGTAAGCTGATTGAAGGCGTCCGCTATTCCACACGCGGGACCAAGATGAGTGGGGACATTCAGATTGTGCCGCTGTCGCCTCAAGTCATCGAGATCCTTGAGCGGCTGCGCAGCTTGAATCGCTTCTCTGAACTGGTTTTGCCCGGTGACCACAGGTATTGGAAACCCTTGTCGGAGAATACGGTTAACCAGGTGCTCCGCAATATGGGGTACGACACCACCAAGGACGTGTGCGGGCATGGTTTCAGGACCATGGCTTGTAGTGCCTTGCTCGAATCAGGGCTGTGGACGGACGCGGCGATTGAGCGACAGATGAGTCATCAGGAGCGTAACCGCGTGCGTGCCGCATACATCCACAAGGCCCAATTTCTGGAGCAGCGTCGGTTGATCATGGCGTGGTGGAGTAACTACATCGATGCCAACAGATCGGGCCATGTCACCCCGCATGAGTTTGCCCACCCGGTCGGCGACAACGTCACCGCCTTGCCGAATAGTCATGGCGCATTCAATCGCGGGTGAGCCTGCGAGATCGGCGCGGGCTGCTCTTTCACGCGGGTCCATCCAAACAGGGCTGCAAAGCCGCCCTGTTTGGATGGACCTCACTTTGAAGAGCTAAAAGCCACGACGTTGTCCGGGATTTACCACTCAATTCCACCGGTGGATAACCGCTTTCAACGTCCTCAATAGCGCTGAATTTCGATCCTTGACCGGGTTTATCCACAGGCGTAGAACTGGCCGTGCAAGCGCTGTCGATGACAGCACCCCAGGTGGCCCGAACCTTCAAGGTCACGCCGCTCTCGCGGTGGTTCTCCCCCAAATGGCGATTCGCGTCCGGCAGCTCGCCCGGTCACCTCCCCGGTGATGGATGCCTACTTCAGATCATGGCCCTTTGTGCGCCAGACAACACCTCGTACTTCGCTGCCCTGCAGCAACCTACCCGCATGGCCATTTCGCGTGCGCCAACCTGCGCCCGTCTCTTTCACTGGAAAGAGACGGGCGCGTCTAACACTGCTGCAGCCCTCATCGCATTTGGCTTTGCGGAAACTTCACTCGTGACAATCGGCGTGACAAACGCCGATGTCACCAGCAACAGCGATGTAGATGATGGTGCCGCAGACCAAGGAATGGACTGCACCTGACTGACAGTCAGGCATGCCCCGGTCATCGCATTGCTGCGTTCACCCGACTCAGGATCTCGCGGCACTGGTCTCGTCAGCCAATGCAGCCTCTACCCGCCCACCGGTAACGGTGCTCAGGAGGCCAGATCATGAGATGCCCTTGCTCCCGGACGTAAGGAGCCGCCAGTCCCGCGTTAGTGGACATCCCCACAGGTCGCAGGGGCCTTGATCCCTGATAACACTCAGCATTCTTGGCGGGATGACGTGGGGCGAGGACTGGAGAGCGAAAGAAGAGGTGAGCGACATGGCACTGGTGGGTAAACGCGATGGTTGAACAAATCACCCAGTACTGGGTGCCTATCAACGGTGGCAGATAGGAACCTTGATCGTGAGGCTCGGATGCAAGTCAGCTACGAGCTTGGACAGGGTCGGATCCACGTGGTCGCGGCCTACATCGGAGGACGGACATGAGCAAACGATTCGATATGGAGTTGTTCGTAGTTGGAGTGCTGACCGGCTCGCAGGCAACTCGGCAACGCCATGTGCTTCAGGCGAAAATTATCCGAGCTGAAATTGCAAAAAGCTGGCAGCGCGATACACCTTGGGCTTGGCAGAGAAAGCATGTGGCTTGGTTTCTCGAGCATCGCTTAGATCGGCGCAACGAGGTAATGCGGTATTACTATTTGCTGACCGTACGGCTGCTCTCTCGCCGATTACGGAAAAATGGCTGTTCACTCTCTGAGGGGGGAGCTGATGTTGATACTCACGGCTGCTAGTAATCGACCCGAAGCTGCCGGTCGTGGTCTGGTACCACAGAAGGCGAATGGCCTATCCACACCCTCTGCCGACCGCGCTATGATGGCAAAATAGAGGCCTTGCTCACGCAGCGATGGCTAAGCATGTAAACAGGAAGTCTTTTGCCGATGGCCTTTACCCGCGTACCAAGAAAATCAGCTAGTGGTTTCAACATTCAGGTTGTTCGAGGTAACCCTGACTGCGCAGCTTTTTATGAGTGGATACATGGCCAACTGGCAGAAGTGACCAAGAAGTGGCCGCCAAAAATCAAGAAGCTCGAAAGTGGTCGGCAAGGTAATCTTGGAGAGTTCGTGACGTTCAAGGTTGCGCGTGAAAGTGGACTATACGGAAAGAAAAACGGATACACAGTAGCGCTTGTGGGGGCTTTGACACCACTTCAAGATGGGGCTCCACCAGGGCTAGATGTCACAATTGTTCACCTTGATCCAGCAGGAAATGAAAGTAAGGATTGTCTCTACATCATGGAGATTAAAACTACTGGGTCGATGACGTTGACATATGCGAGCGCGTTAATTGGCGACTACGAAAAGCTCCTCGGAAAAACAACTGTAGCCGGTTCTCTTGGTCAAAGGCTGAACTGGCTTGTAGGCTATCTGAAAGAAATTCATGAGTTTGATGTCCTAGCGCTTGAGAGAGTTGGTAGGCTTTTCATGCCTGACCCCAAGGATTGTGAACAAATCAAGCTACTTCCTACTCTCGTGCATGATCGTCTTTCAGGAGATGTGGCTGCGTGCGAGGCACTAGAAGATGTAGCAATCAAAATCCAAGAACAAGGTTGGGGTTTAAAAACTATCGAGCCATGGAGTATCGCTATTAATAACCTCACGAAATGCTTCATACACCTCTCAAACAATGAAAGCAGCATGCCATGAATAATCTTCCCGCATCGGTAAAATTTCTGGATAGTGCGGCATCATCAGCAGCAAAAGCAAGAGGGGCTAAGCCATCTTTGCCCACCACAGACCCATATGACGTGGCGACTGCGTTAAAATGCATAACCGCATTTCAAGTGCGTGTAGACCTCGATGCACTAGAATCACTAGACGATGAAACCGCCGCCCGACCTCTTACCGCAGCGGCTCGTATTTTACAATCGACGGCCCAACATCTTCGCCGCATGAGCGATCCTCCAGATGACTCGGAACTTGATGACCTGTCGTTTCATGCCGCACTCGCGTATGCGATGTACGGCAATTTTCCCAGCGCTCGCGCAGCCTTAAGGGATGTATCAACGAGTTTTCTAAGAAGAAGTTTAGTTTTTCGGATGGTCGCAGCTTTTTGTGATCCTGCCGGCAAACTTCGTCGCTCCAAGGGGAACGAGCGTTTCGAAGTGTTTCGATATGCTTGGTTATGGGCGCTCCGTAGTCCTAGTAAACGTCGTCGTGCGAAGTGGTTTGAAGCTGCACTCAGTTATTTCGCAAAAGCTGCGGTGCAAGGAAGTATGGCCGAAGGAGCGCTCTTGATGGGGGGGCGCGTGGCAGCTTACCAAGCGATGCGGTTAGCAACGATCAATCTATTGGAAGATGCTCCCGAAATTCCAGACTGGTTCGTCAGGAATTCTATAAAATCTGGCACTGTTACCCTACTACCTCCACAACATATACTTTTGGTAAAAAGGCGGGTTGCCAATAATCGACGAAATTCCCTGTTAACGCTTCCGACGAGTACAGGGAAGACGTTCGTTGCTGAAGCTTGTATGGCTGCAAACTTTGAAGATGGTGGACTCTGTGTGTATGTTGCTCCCTACGTTGCTGTGGGTGAGCAGGTAAAGGACTCGCTTCAAAATAGACTTGGTGTAAATATTCCTTTCGTCTCAATGTTTGGTGGCTTTCGGACAGATAAGCTGAATGGTGCCAGCGCGAGCGAGGCTGTCGTTGCCACTCCTGAACGATTTGATGGTTGGTTGCGTCTAGGTAAAGATATCGAACGGCTACGCACGGTTATTTTTGACGAAATACATATACTTGAGAACGGGGTTCGGGGGGCTAGGGTTGAGGGGATCATTTCGCGATTATTGCTGCTGCAGCAAAGCTATCCAAAGATCCGCATTATTGGGCTCTCTGCAGTTCTAACCGAACCAGCGAAAATGTGCGACTGGCTTAGGGTTAAGCAGCGCGACTTGCATCAAATTGCATGGAGACCAACGGCGCGGCGACTGGCGATGTGCTTGGCAAATGGGGATATGTACTGGATTCATGGATATGACGCTCTGCGTCCATCTGATGAAACCCCCACCGAAAAGCTCTCTAAGCCGGTTAAGATAAATCTCCCTGGAGTAATTCGGCCAGCAAGATTTCCTAATGCAAACGAAAAAAGCGCTGCTGCGAATCTTGGATCTATCGCGAAAGATCTATTGATCCGCCTAGGTCCGCCTGGGCTAATAGTATGCGCGCGAAAAATAGACACTAGACTGCTTGCATATCAGATAGCTGCAGATCGCGATATCGTTGAGGACGATGAGGTTTCAGAAATTGCAGATGGCATCGTCCTGAGGTATCCCTATCTAACTCATCTCGCAGATTGCTTGCGTCATGGAGTTGCCTACCATAATGCATCTCTACCCTTTGATGTGCGACGTAAGGTAGAAATGCTAGTCCGCGCACGTCAGCTATCAGTCGTTTGCGCCACCACTACGCTTGCCGAAGGTGCTGATCTTCCTTTTCGTTGGACAATCGTAGGACATTGGCTCAGCAGCATGCGTGAAGATGGCACTGCTATGAAGTCAATGACTTTTCGTAATATTGCCGGGCGTTGTGGGAGAGCCGGAGCATTTGCTGAAGGTGACACAATCCTTTTTGAAAATCTGATGGGGCCTCCCTCTTTAAGGCCAGCTCTAAGGAGCACTAAACGGATGGAGGAGGTGATGTTTTCCTCCACTCCTATCGAGTCAACGCTTGGTGGCGAGTGGGATGAACTTCCTGATCGAGGGAAACAAATACTTGAGGCAACGCTCAGTTCGCAGTTGCTTGCATGCATAAGCGAAAATCCGGAGACGGATGATGTTGTTTCGGACTTCGCCGAGGCCACATACGCCGGACATACAGACGGTGGGGATAACGTGCGCCGAATCCTTTCTGAGGCTGTTGATCGGATTCTTGATAGTCAACAGTCTGGTGGAGCTATGGCTGTGAGGAACAGCCCTATCCGGCTTACGGAGTTTGGCAAAGCGGCCAACCTTAGCGGTTTTTCGCCTGATACGTGTCGACTGATGGTGGAGTACTTGCAGCAATTACAGCATGATGTCGGTGCGAAGTTTTACAGTGAATTGCTACGAGAGTTTCATAACTTACCGGAACAATCTAATGAAGCATTGAAAAAGATTTACTCCGGCGCGAAACATCGTAATGTCGTTAAGGAGGATAATGTCGAAGTCATGATCGAGAAGCTGCTATCGGATATGGACTTGCGGGATGTTTTTGAAAGCCTGCGTAAGAAAACCTCTAAAGCTAGCCCAGAATCTGTTGAAACATACTTTGAGGATTTTGTTTCGTTTATTAATAGTGTTTTTGGTAGTTTTCTTCCGTGGCTTCTGAGGGGGCTCGAAAAGCTTTCGGTGTTTGGAAGCGAAGAGGCGGTTGGAATAATGTGGTCCCAAATGGCCAAAGAGATTGAAAGTGTATTGCGAGCAAGAGGGGATGAGGATGAGGTTGAAGACCCATTCTTGCCGGTTGAGTGACTTTTCACCAGCTGCTGGTCATTTATGAATGCGCAAACCCAGTGGAGACGTTATCCACCACCATCATCCCACTTGAATCTGAAGACGATGCGGGAGTAGATCGGCAGCCTGCTTAGGGTCATACTGTGGCCTATTGGCTAAGACCTAGCGGCCGATCGCCTACATGGAGTTCCTCATCTTTATAGGGCCGTATTCGTACCCAGCATTCCGCCACCGACGGCGGCAGTAGATGCGGTAGCGGTCCACTTTGGATAAGGCTTTGTACTAAAAGAAATGTCGCGAACACCGCATGGAACAGGCCAGCGAGACCATAGCCGCATAACTTTTTGCGAGCTTGTCGAAGCGTGTCACGATGGGGCTGTTCTCTTTTAGCCAGCCAAATATACACATCGAGGATGTTGCGCTGTCGGTACTTGCGATCAAACAGTCTGGGTAGGCCAGGTTTGGGTTTGCGCTTCATCGAACGCAGGAGGATGACCTGTTGCATTCGGTATTGGTCTCGCTAGGCCTCCTTTTTTCCGAGCGTCAGATGAGGCTCGGGTGGCTCCTCCTGCTGTTGAGTCGATAATCCAGGTTTTCAGATCGATCAAGCCTTGCTCATTCAGTCTCAGGTGTAAGCGTTTGAGCATATGATCGAACGTACCCTGATTCGCCAGCCGCGAAACAGTTGATACACCGTTGACCATGGGACGAAGCGTTCCGGCACATCTCGCCACGCAGCGCCCGAGCAGCGTAACCAGAGCACTCCATCGAGCATCAGGCGGTCGCTCAGGCGGGGCCGCCCCGGCCATGGGTTACAGTGACGAGATCGGCGACCACAGTACATGCCTCATCCGAATTTCAGTGTCCGAAGGGCGCCGACAGGGTTACTCGGGATTTCGTAAAGAGCCTTAGAATCAGAATGGTTACATTGTAAAATGCGTCGCCCAAGCCCCTCCTCGTGAGAAGGGGCTTGGTTGGCACAAGTGCTTTAAATTAACGGTGCATAGACGTTGGCCAGCAATTCTTTGAGCTGTTTTGGAACACCATCCCAGCCCTCTCCCCAGTCAAGAGTATGCTTGTAGGCATTGAAGGGTTTTTCAGAGCTTGGCGGGGGGTAACCCAGGAAGTCCTCGATGCACTCCTCCATAAGTATCAGTTTTTCGTCATTACCCACTGCTGCCCTGATTGGTTCGTTAAATTTTTCAGCCCCTTCGGTGTCTTTATCGCGATCATGAATCACAAAAAAGTCCACATTGAGCGCACTCAGGTACTTAACTAATCCGATGATTGAGGCTTTACCTCGAGCTTTGATAATTTCGCTTCCAGAAAGGACGAATGATTTCATTTCCGGCGGCATTCTGCGAATTGCTTCTCTGATGACGACCTCTTCTGTATCGCCTTCGACGACCAGTACCCGACGAGTGAAGAATATCCGCGAAACGTGATCGTCAAGCTTGATAAGCATTTTGACCTGATCTTTATCATTGCTCTGTAGCTTGATGAACTCCTCGGATACCGAAAATGGAAGCACGCTAGTGTGCCCTTTTTCGTATTGAAAGCGATTGAGGACCTGCTTGGGTTTTCGGGAAAGATCAATCAGGTAAGGCGAGTGAGTGGTGGCTACTATCTGAGAGTTCTGATCGGACAGGTCGTAAATCAAATCCCGCATTTGGTTCGCAGCACTCGGATGAAGGTAAATTTCTGGTTCTTCAAATCCAATAATGAGTCCACGCTCATCGTTACCGTCACGTCGTTTCAGCCATTGCTGCCTAAATCGCAACAGCCCGAACACCGCAGCGCGAACCATGCCTGTACCCTGATTGGCAACACTCGTCCGGATGTTGCTGGACATTTCAATTGCGAATGTAGGAACGAGTGAATCTGGGCTAGAAAGATCAGCTGCGGCGTAAATACGAGACTCTGGGAAGACTCCACCAAGGACGGTGTTCAATTCCCCCATCATCTTGCCAAACTCTGAGCTAGCATCACTTGGGTCAAGCTCTTTGGCAAGCAGGCTTAGGCATGCTTGGGCATCCTTGTAATTGGGGGAGCTTTCACGGACATCCTTGAACAGCTCGTGCAAAATCTTTTGCAGCACGCCACTTTTCTGGTCGATTTCGTGGGATGCGGAGTCCGCCGGAATGATGAGGATGGAAGGAAGTTTAGAGAGAACAACGCTACCAATACCACCCGGATTAAGCGCCCACTCCTCCTCATTATTGGTTTCCCACAGTTCGTCAATGAGTTCGAGTTTATCTCGGTCGCTAGCAGAGATTCTCTTGTCCAATGCGGAGAAGGTTTCGGCGATCACCTCTGGGGGAGCCCCGGCGGCGATTAAGTCGGCAGGTTTCTGTAGATCTGCAAACTCAGGTCTCATTGTTCGCTTAAGGGTCTTCAACTCGATCTTGACATCTTCGAGTACTTTGTACGTTTTTCGGTAGAAAATACTTTTCCCGGTTTCTCCGGTATCTTCCGGATCGTACGAGAAGATGCGCCCTTTAAAGCCACGCCACGAGGAGGCGGAGTCAGGAACATTTCTAAACTCCGCCTCAAGAATGACAGTGTCGCAAGTGGTTTTCGTCTCGCCTGTCTCTTCATCTAGTTCGGAACAAAAGCACTCGATGTCCATACGTTTGCTGTTAGACAGCAGCCATCCAATGGCCTTGAGCACGGAGCTTTTCCCTGCATTGTTAGCGCCGATCAGAAACGTCGCATTACCAAACTCTATTTCAGCACTGAGCAGGCGCTTGAAACCGTTAATCGAAAGTCTATGAAGCCGCATAAGTCCTTTCCTTGAATCGATTATGAGCTAGTCTTGATACTTTCAGCATTTATCCGGGTACTAGAAATTTCCCAATGATGGCAAAAGGATGGCAAATATAGACCACAATTTCGGAGGTGTCGAGAGCCAAAGGTCAGTATGTTCAAGTCCGAGAGTATTCGATGATTGCTCGAGGCAAGAGGGAGCAGTGGTGTTGAGAAGGCCAAAATCGCGAAATAGGGACGGATTTATTTATTTCATTTTGCCGCGGATATGGATTGAAAAATAAATACGTCCCATTTTTTAATTTTTCGTCGTGAATTAAGTCTGGGGGCTAGTTAGGCCTGGATTACATCTGTGCATGCAGTTGGGTTCAGGAAGCGCTGCTGGGTTTGGGAGTGTTACACTGGAATACAAAGACTACTATTGAGGTGGGTAGGTCGGCCTCAGGAAATTTTTTAGTGACTACTTTAATGCATGCAGATATATTAGTGACTGCTGGTTCGCTAGTAGGTAAGTCTAGGACCATAACGCAGCCGAGACGGGTGATTGCTGCATAAGCAGCTGCCTGACTTGTGGGTTTGTATTTTTCATCGACGATTTGGTCGATTAGTGCTTCTTTATAGCCTCTCCGAACTTTTAGTTCAATGGGGATTTCTCCAAAAATGACATCGACGTTGCCGCCAAAGCGTTCAGGTTTTTTTTGGATAACTTTGCCGAAGCGTTCTCTAAGTCTTTCATAAAGAAATGGAAGGAAGAAGTCGTCCTCCATGTTTTTATAGTTCTTGTCTCTGTTATCATTAATCCAGGTAATGGCTTTGTTTTTTAGATATGAGGGCTCCTCAAGGCAATATGATACTTGCTTAAGAGTCCAGCTGGCTAACTCAACAAAATCTTTCTCTAGAGGGTAGTGGTCATGGAAGCAGTAATTGGCTTGAAGGGCCTTGGAAACCCTTTCGTAGCTAGCGATTTCTACTGCGCTCATGCGCTCTCGAGTGTTGCTGGGTAATGAACAAAATCCAGCTCCGAATGTATTCTTAACGGCGGGTTTATGTATTGAATACTGGATATCAACCTGTTGCAGGTTATTGATTTTAGATTTAATTTTAATTTGCTGGATGTCTAGCTCGCCCTGGATGGCGAGTAAAATAGGCAGGGAGGCCTTAACTTTTGCTCCGGATGAAAGAGGTGAGGGCATCATTCCAAATTTCCCGTCTGGCATTGGGATTGGGAACATAACGCGGCGAAAGTTGAATTGGCTTAGAAGGAAGCTGAATTGTGTTTCTCCTGTGTTTTCAGTTCGAGAATCTAAATAGTGTCTCAAGTACCCTAGTTGCTTATCGACAGATATTGCTGGTGCGGAAGACTCTAAGGATTTTATTGCTTTTGTATAAGTATCTTCGCCAAAATATATTTCTCGAAGGATATTGTGCTTAAAGTTTTCGAGGAACTTCTGTTTTGTGAGTTTAATGGTGTATATGGGGACTCCGGTGTTATCTTTTTTCACGCTGTCGAATGAGTCAATTATAGGTTTGGTTCCGCAGTTATCACCGTCCCTGAGATATCCAAGCTTCAGATGGAGCCATTCGCCGAAATATTTCTCATAGCTTACATTCTTGTATTCGACTGTGGGTGCGTCCAAGCCAAACATAATGTGTGCAAGTTTTTCGATGTCTAGATTTATTCCAGTTTTTGAAGGTATGGATACTTCATGTTTTTCTTGAGGGTCTTCCATTATGTCAAAGTAAAAAATGTCGCTTAGACTTACTTCTATCTCAGTTGTTTCTACTTTGCAGTCTGTGTCAATTTTCGTAAATATTATCCCGCTTAGAAAATTTTCTCCAAGTTCGTCGAATGTTAAATCGAATACTTTTCCGTGCTCGTCAGACCCGTATAAGTTAGCCATTGCGCATCCTTTTCATTAGATTGGTGTTGTGGCTATGCGCTACCATAGCATGTTTTTTATTTGGCTTGAAGCTCTGTGTAGCAAGTGCGTTACTTTTTCTGGTCTGGAAAAAATTGGTGTGGCTGTTACAGGCGACAGGAGGAAGTGTTAAGTGTGTGAAAGTGAGTGTTTGGGGTTTGCGACTGTTTTTAATGTATGTAGCAGAGGTATTTAATTCGGTCTGAAATCAACTGGATTTTATAAGCTTAATAAATGGCTTCTATGGTGGGATTTCTTGTTATTTTTGCACTATGGTTTCTACTTCGGGTTTTTGGTGGGAGGGTAAATTTGATATGCCGGAGTGTTGGTATAATAAATGCGGTGCCTCTCCAGCTGTATTTGATGCCGATGAATAGAACTCCTTCTTGCAATGAATGACTATGATTATTATCTGGTTGCTGCAATAAGCCAGCAGAAGTTCTTACTGTCGCCCCAGAGAAACTTCATTTCGGCACCACCATCCAATCCCTCGCAGGGCTGCAAGCAGAGGAGCCTAAAAATACCCGATTCGATTCCACATAAAGCCATAACTATCTGAATTATTTATAGATACGCTATGAGGTACATCAAAAATTCCACCAAACTCCAGCGCCGCGGAAACCGGGCCCTCACGGCCAACAACCGTCCGTCTGTATCCGCACCAGAGACCAGTTTCCAGAAGTCTATGACTGTCTACGAAACGCCCAACAAAGCCCGCCTAGTGCGGGCTTTGCTGTTTCTGTCTGTCTCGTTGATGGGTAGCAAGCCAACAAATTGAACACTTCATCAGGCTGGAGGCGATTCCCCAGACTTTTGACCCAACACCCATGTGAGGATAAATTTTTACAGAGTCACCGCATACCATCGTGGGAACGGGCTTGCCCTCGAAGAATACAACGCGGTGTACGGCGCTGGCCTAGCCTGTGAACCCTCCTGAAAAATGCAAGACAAACACCCGGTCCGCAGCCCTTCGCCCCAATTGCCCACGGCCATTCATCCAAGCTACCATTGCTAATAATTCCTATTAGCATAATGGCGTCCCCCCATGAATGCCCCTCCCAGTGCTCCAGCCCCGGGTTTCGAACTGGAGGCACTCTACCGTGCCCACCACGGCTGGATCCGCCAGTGGCTACAGCGCAAGCTCGGTAATGCCCATGATGCAGCGGAGCTGGCGCAGGATGTGTTCGTGCGGTTGCTGACCAAACCCCACGCCTTCAATGACCACGAGCATGCCCGTGCGTACCTGGGGCGCATGTCGCGCAATGCCTGTATGGATTTCTGGCGGCGGCGACGGGTGGAACAGGCCTACCTGGAAGTGCTGGCAGCCCAGCCAGAGCATCTGGTGCCATCGCTGGAGCATCAGGCCGTCATCCTCGAAACGCTGGGGCAATTGCAGGCGATGTTCGAACGCATGCCCAAGCGGGTGGCCGAGGCGTTTTTCATGGCGCAGCTGCATGGCATGAAGCAACGCGAGATCGCCGAGCAACTGGGCGTGAGCGAGCGTAGCGTGAACACCTACCTGGCCCAGGCGATGTACCAGTGCTTGCTGCTGGAAGTGCAGTTGGATGACGCGCTGACATGAGCAGGGCACAACTGGACCATGCCGTGCTGCAAGCGGCTGCCGGATGGTTTGCGCGGCTGTACGCAGCGCAGCATGACCCCGCTGCCAACGCGCAATGGCGTGCCTGGCTGAACGAAGATGCGCGCCACCGCCTGGCCTGGTCCTATGTAGAAAACATCAACCAGCGTTTCGGTACCCTCGACGGCCAAACAGAGCAGGCGCGACAGGTGTTCGACAGCGTCCGCCGAGGCCAGCAATCGCGCCGTGCCGTGCTTGGCAGCCTCTGCGTGGCGGGTGCAGCAGGGCTGTTGGGGTGGGGCGGCTGGCAGCGAGGTTGGGTGGACTCGCCACGGGCCTGGTTTGCCACCTACCGCACCGGCTTGGGCGAGGTGCGGCCGCTCACCTTGGCCGATGGCAGCCAGCTGTGGCTGAACGGCGAAACAGCGCTGGATGTGCAGTTTGATGAGGGCGTGCGGCAGCTGCGCCTGTATCACGGTGAAATCCTGATTCAAACCGGCAAAGACCCTCGGCCCCTGGCCGTGGCGACGCGGGCAGGCCGCATGCAACCGCTTGGCACGCGCTTCAGCGTGCGGGATCAGGGCTTGCAAACGACCTTGAGCGTGTTCGAGGGCGCCGTGCAGGCAACCTGTTCCAACAGTGGTTTGCAAACCACACTGGGCGCCGGGCAAATGCTGGTGTTCGATGCGCAGCAGGCCAGCACATCCACGGCTGCACAAGCCTTGCGCCAGGACTGGAGCCGTGGAGTGCTGGTTGCAGAAGACATGCCGTTGGGCCAGGTGATCGACGTTCTGCGCGACTACCGCCATGGCCACCTGGGCATCGACCCTTCGCTGAACAGCTTGCGCGCGGTAGGTACCTTCCCGTTGCTGGACACGGACCGAACCCTGGCAATGCTTGAGCGTGCGTTGCCCATTCGGGTAGTGCGCACCTTGCCTTGGTGGGTCTCCGTCGAGGCGAACTGAAATAAGACAAAATTCTTTTTCTGGTTTTGAGGTGCTCATGCGCTTGGTGGGATGACGCTACTTCATCCTACTTCCGCAAGGACCCCTTCATGCTGCTTCGCGACTCTGCTTCCTCGCGCCGTCACCCGCTGGCGCTGGCCATCTTCCTTGCCCTTGGCTGCCACACTGCTACCGCCCAGGCCGACAGCAACGGCGCAGCGGCACAAGGGGTGGTGTATGACATTCCGGCCGGGCCGCTGGCGCGGCAACTGAACCTGCTGGCTAGCCAGGCCGGGTTGTTGATTGGCGGTGATGCTACGCTCACCGCCAACAAGCAGAGTCAGGCGGTGCGCGCTACCAGCGTGGAGCAGGCGCTTGCGCAGATACTGGCAGGCACTGGTGTGCAAGCGGTGCGCACCGGCGAGCGGGAATTCCAGTTGGTGCGTCAGGCCGAGGACTCAGCGGGTGTAGTGACCCTGGGCAGCACCACCATCTCCGGTCAGGGCCTGGGCGATGTGACAGAGGGCACGGGGGCTTACGCCACGGGCCGTTCGTCCACCGCCACAAAGCTACCCATGAGCCTGCGCGAAACGCCGCAGTCGGTCACCGTGGTCACCCGCCAACGCATGGATGACCAGAACATGCAAAACCTCGATGACGTGATGCGCAATGCCACTGGCGTCACCATCATCAAGAACGGCGGCGAGCGCTCGCTGTACCAGGCCCGCGGGCAGACAGTCGAAAACCTGCAGATTGATGGCGTGCCGACCAACATCGGCAACCCGTACTCGATGGACACCATCTCCAAGCCCAACACCGACATCTACGACCGCGTGGAAGTGGTGCGCGGCGCCACCGGGCTGATGGAAGGCGCGGGTAACCCGTCGGCGTCCATCAACCTGATTCGCAAGCGGCCCACGGCCGAGCGCCAGGCGTTGATCGAGACGTCGGTCGGCTCGTGGGACGATTACAAGACCATGGTCGACCTGTCTGCGCCGCTGAACGAAGCAGGTACCCTGCGCGGCCGTTCGGTCATTACCTACAACAATGCCAACAGCTACCTGGACACGGCCCAGAAGGAAAACCAGCTGTTCTACGGCATTCTCGAAGCCGACCTGGATGAGTCGACCCTGGCCACCTTCGGTTTCACCTACCAGAAGGACCGCAACTCGGGCTATGACTGGTCGGGCCTGCCCAGCCAGGAGAGCGGCGCGTTCTACCCCATTTCGCGTTCTACCTCGCTGACCGGCGACTGGAACCACCTGGACAAGCGCAATACCACCGTGTTTGCCGATATCCAGCACACCTTCGCCAACGGCTGGAAGGGTGTGGTGGCGGTGAACCAGATGTGGGCCAAGTCGGACTTCCTGGGCAACTACACCTTCCCAGGTGGTGGCACCGACCTGTTCACCCTCAACCCGCGTCATTTTCACTTCGATGACACCCAGACCAGCATCGACGGCTACTTCACCGGCCCGTTCCAGCTGCTGGGCCGCCAGCATGAGCTGATTGTTGGCGGCAACTGGAACAAGGACGACTTCGACTATCACGGCGGGCGCGATGCCACATACCGCTACATCGTCGACATGAACAACCTGGCCGCGTTCGACCCGCCCAGCCCGACCGCCCTCAACGTCAACCAGTGGCAATACAACCGCACCCAGGAGCAGAAGGGCGTGTATGCGGCCAGCCGGTTCAGCCTTACCGACAGCACCACGCTCATCCTCGGCAGCCGCTGGAGCTGGTACAGCCACGATGCGCTGGACGACACCAATGGCGTGCGTGAGCCCAAAGACCATAAGCACTTCTCCAAGAGTGGCGAAGTCACCCCCTATGCCGGCCTGGTGCAGGACCTGAACGAAAACTGGTCGGCCTACGCCAGCTACACTGAAATCTTCAAGCCGCAGAGTTCGCAGGACCCAGATGGCAACACGCTCCTGCCGATGACCGGCACCAACTACGAAATCGGTTTGAAGGGCGAGTTCCTGGACAAGCGCCTGCAAACCTCCATTGCGCTGTTCCAGGCCGACCAGTCAGGCCGTGCCGAACGGGTGACCTGTGCGCAGACCTTTGCCTGTTACCGTGCATCCGACAAGGTGCGCAACAAAGGCATCGAGCTGGAGCTGACCGGTGAGGTGCTGCCGGACTGGAACGTGTCGGCGGGGTACACCTATACCCAGTCCAAATACATCGGTGGTGAGCAGAAAGGCGAAGACTTCAACGGCGCCTCGCCCCGCCACCTGTTCAAGGTTGCGACCGACTACCGCCTGCCGGGCGCGCTCAATCAGCTGCGTGTGGGTGGCAGCTTCTATGCACAAAGCAAGATGACCCAGACCGAAGTCGGCGAAGACTACAAGATCCAGCAGGACGCCTACCACCTGACCAACCTGCATGCGATCTACGAGATCAACAAGAACCTCGAAGTGCAGTACAACCTGGATAACGTGTTCAACAAGAAGTATTACCAGACCTTGGGCAACCCCAACTACTGGAACTTCTATGGCGAGCCGCGCAATTTCAACCTGGCGCTGCGGGCAAGGTTCTAACTGGCTGATGCGCCGGCAAACTTATTGGCGGCGTTTTGTGGGGGCGGGTCCACTCGCGAAACATTCACCGTGGTGGATGGCACCGGCGTAGCCGGTGTTCGCGGCTGAAGGCGCGCCTACGAAAGGCAGCTACAGGTCCATGCTATGTAGCTAACCTGTACGCATCTGCCGTGACATGGCTGCTGTACGCAGGAGACCATCTGGTCTGCCGGGTTCCAAGTTCCCGGTTCGCCAACCTGCGTACAGCGGCCACCCATTGTTTGGCGACAGTGCGTGGTGGTTTCAACTTAACTTGGAGTCTCTCATACCTGTGGTGTAGGTAATTTCACGCGACATCCCTTGCCTTTTCCCAGGCATCCTGAGCTTGCATAAGCAGCCCTCAAGGAATAAATTCCCTCCGTCGCGGCCAATTCCGCGACCGGGTTTGGCGACCCGACCGATAAAGGCGCAACGGCGCCCCGACCACGATTGCAGGCGCTTTTTTTGTGCCCGCAGTTTCGTGTAATGGCGGCTGTGCGTGGGAGACCTTCGGGTCTGCCGGGTTCCTTTTCCTCGGTTCGCCAACCTGCGTACAGCTGCCACCCTATTCGTTTGGCGACGATGGTGTGGTGCTTCAATCGAAAAGGACCTCATGCATGCTCATCGCAAATCTGTACAGGATCCTCGCATCCGCTCTCCGCCGCCCAACCCCCGCGGCCACCCCATCCCCAACCTTCTACTTGATCGACAGCCAGTCCCTCGCCAACCGTGAGGTGCCCCATGACTGACCACGAACGCCTGTCCACCATCCAAAGCTACGCCTGGACCCTCGAACTGCTAGGCGAAGCCCTGGTCCAGCACGACGAAATGCTGGAGTGCGAACACAACCCGCAACTGAGCTTCCGCAACACGGCGGGCATCCACCAGGCAATCCGGATCATCAGCCGGCTGGCCAGCGAGCAGGTCGGCAAGCTGGAGGCGATGAGAGTAGAGGGGGATATAAACGCCTGACGCTATGCGCCACAGGGGCCGCTTTGCGGCCCTCTCGCGTGGCCTCTATCGGCCGGTCCCATCAAAACCACCCACCCCGCGAAAGCTCCTGCTCACAGCTCCGATACTGCGCCCCAAACACCTCCGCCCGCGCCTGAACCTTCTGCGAAACGTTCATCAACCACGGCTTGGCGTCAAAGCTGCGGTTGCGGTACCCGCCCCAGCCTTCGTGGTAATTCAGGTACTGGCCATAGGCGTCCCACTTGGACACGCCATTCACCCGCTGGCTCTTCTGCATGTACCAGCCCATGAAGTCGAGGGCGTCGGCGAAGTCGTCGCGGGCGGCACCCCAGCCGCCGGCTTCGCGCTTGTAGTCGGCCCAGGTCTCGTCCTTGGCCTGGGCGTAGCCGTAGGCGGTGCTGACCCGGCCCCAGGGGATGATGCCGAGGAAGTAATAGCGCGGCGGCAGGGCGTCGTGCTTGAACGAGGATTCCTGGTACATCATCGCCATCGGCACCTGCACCGGCGCACCCCAGCGGGCCTGCATCTTCAGCGCCGCCTCGTGCCATTTCGGCTTCTCGCGGAAGATCTCGCAGAGGTTTTCGGGGTTGGCGGGCGGCTTGGTGGCACAGCCGGCAAGCGCCAGGAGCAGGGCTGGCATCGAGAGCCGAAGCATGGAGAGGGTTCCTTTTTGCAGACGTCGGGAGCGCAGGTCGCGGGCGCTTTATACAGGCTTTGCAGGTGCATATGAATCAGCGGCCGATTGCGCGATCCCAGGCTGCGGCCAGCACGGCCGTCGCCAATGCCTCGACGGTCAGGCTTGTCGGGTTTATATTTCTCTAATATTTACTATTTTCGTAAACCGAGGGAGACAGCCGATGATCGGCGAGCGGCTCAAACGTGCCCGCGCTGCTGCTGGCCTGTCGATGCAGGCGCTGGGCGATCAGGTGGGCGTGAGCGCCAACATGATCAAAAAGTACGAACATGACCAGAGCATGCCCAGCTCCGGCGTGCTCGTGCGTTTGTGCAAGGCGCTGTCGGTGCGCGCCGAGTATTTCTTCCGCCCGGCCAAGGTCGAGCTGGCGGAGGTCGAGTACCGCAAGCGTTGCAACACCCCAAAGGCAGTCCTGAAGCGCATCGAGGCTGATGTGCTGGATCAGGCGGAGCGTTGGCAAGAGCTGATCAACCTGTGGCCGGCCTATCCCGTGCAGCCGTTCAGCGTGCCAGCGGGCCTGCCTGATGAGGTTGCCTCGCTGCAGGCGGTCGACAGCCTGGCCGATCAGGTGCGGCAACTGTGGGGCCTCGGTTCAAGTCCCATTCCAGACTTGATCGACGTGCTGGAGACCCACGGGATTCTGGTGATCATCACCCAGGTCGATGCACAGGCGAAATTCGACGGTTTGCAGGCTAGTGTGGCGGGGCAGCCGGTCATTGTGGTGTCGGCGGACTGGCCGGGCGATCGTCAGCGCTTCACCCTGGCCCACGAACTTGGCCACCTGCTGATGCACGGTCGGTTGGCCGAAGCGCTGAATGAGGAAAAGGCCTGTAACCGTTTTGCCTCGGCATTGCTGGTGCCCGCCAGCGCCATGCGGCAGCATCTGGGCGATACCCGCCACATGCTGGAGGTTCGCGAGTTGTACCTGCTCAAGGCTGAATATGGCCTCAGCATGCAGGGTTGCCTGTATCGCGCTGGGGACCTGGAGATCATCCCGCACGCCGTCCGCGAGCGGTTGTTCCTGGTGTTCGCCAAACAGGGCTGGCGCAAGCAGGAGCCTGGTGCGGCGTACCGGCCAGAAACCACGCGGCTGTTCCAGCAACTGGTCTACCGCGCGCTGGGGGAGGGGATTCTCGGCGAGTCCAAGGCGGCGGAGCTGCTGGGCATGACGGTCTACCAGTTCCACCAGGCGCGCAAACTGGAGTTACTGGATGCAGCTGCTCATCAGTGATGCCAACATCCTGATCGACCTTGAAGAGGGCGAGCTACTCGCCCAACTCTTCACGCTGCCTTACCAGTTCACAGTGCCGGACATCCTCTATTTCGATGAGCTCGAAGCGCAGCATGCGCATCTGTTGCGCATGGGGCTTGAGCTGGCTGAGCTGAGCCCATCCACCCTGCTGTATGCCATGGAGCTGATAGGACGAGTCAGGGGGCCTGGCCGCTACGACTGCTTCGCGTTGGCGCTGGCAAGGCAGGAAAAGTGTCCGCTGTTATCCGGGGACGAAGCGCTGCGCAAAGCGGCCGTGCAGGAAGCTGTCGAGGTGAAAGGCACACTCTGGGTAGTTGAGGAGCTTGTTCGAAACAATGTCATTACTGTCGATCAGGCCCATGAGGCTTATCGTCGGATGCGGGCAAATGCACGACGGCTGCCTTGGTCGATTGCCCATCAGCGGCTGAATGATTTTTATCGTTAGAGGCGGGTTTACGAGGCAGGGGTTGTCTTCTGGATAACGCTTGCGCAGAGTCTGCCTACCTTGTCAGGAGACGCCCCATGCAGGAAGCCATTTTCGCCGCAGCCCAATGCGCCATACGCGATGGCGATGTCACCGCCAACCTGGCCTTGCACCTGGCGTTCATGCGCCAAGCCCATGAGCACGGCGTAACGCTGCTGCTCTTCCCCGAGCTGTCCCTCACCGGCTACGCACTCAAGACGGCCAGTGCCCTGGCCCAGCATCTGGACACGCCACTGCTGGCACCGCTACGCCGGTTCGCCCAAGAGGCGGGCATGACCGCAGTGGTCGGCATGCCGCTCAGGGTGCCGTGCCAGGACAAGCCTCGCATCGCAGCGTGCATCCTCCACCCGAATGGCTCGATTACTGCCTATACCAAGCAACATCTGCATACCGGCGAGGACGTGTTCTTCGGCGCGGGGAGCGGGGGCGAGTTGCTGTCTGTCGCCGGTGTGTCCGTGGCCTTGTCGGTGTGCGCCGATTTCACCCACCCCGAGCATGCCGCCCATGCGGCACAGCGCGGCGCGCAGGTGTATGCGACCGGCGTGCTCATTGGCGAAACGGGTTATCCAGCGGATAGCGCCTTGTTGCAAAGTTATGCACAGCAGCATGCCATGGCGGTGCTCATGGCCAACCACGGCGGCAGTACTGGAGGCTGGGCTGCGGCTGGGCGTAGCGCGTTCTGGGATGATCAGGGGCGGTGTGTCGCGGCTGCTTCAGGTGCTGGCAATCGGCTGTTGCTCGCTTCAAGGCGGGGAGGGGAGTGGACGGGGCGCGAGATCCCTACGGCGCTGGATGCCGCTGAGTTGGCCTGAAGCTAGGGCGATCCTGTTAAGTGTTTTTTTGAGCTGTAAGTGCCGATGGTTTACAGCTAAAAAACAGGTTTACAGGTACGTATCGTGTGCTGATATCGATCCGGGTTCAGCGGCTTGAGTCATTCGCTCAATCGCTCGACCGCCTTGCGTCTGTACAGTGAGCCAATGCTGCCTGCAAGTAAGGGGCTGGCGCAAAGGCCCGTTATTCGTTGAACTCTGGAGTCGTATCGGGTCGCAAGGAGTGCGTTTGCAAAGCATCAGCCTCGAACCAAACCGGCCACGAACTGCGCTGCCGGTTCTCCACCTGCACACAAGGGATCAACCGCTCACGCAACACCTCGGCCCGCCCCACACCCACCGCCAGCCGGTACTTGGCGCTGTGCACGCACTCCCGGTCGCCAAACTCGCAGCGGTCCAGGCTGGTCCCGCCGCAAGGCCCGTTCGCCAGCCCTTTGGGGCAGGTCTCGGGGCAGATGTACAGCGTGTCCTCCAGCCGGCAACTGCCGCAGGTATCGCAGCCCACCATCGGGCGTTTGATGCGCCGTTCCAGCTGATGCAGCCATTGCGCTGCCGCCGGGTTGCGCCATAGCGGCCGGGTCACGGCCCAGCCGAAGGCTTTGCTCAACGGCGTGGTGCGGCTGAACAGTTGGTGGTGCATCGCTGCCAGCAGGTGGTAGCGGGCCTTCTCTTTTGTCGATGCGCTGATCTGCCGTTGCCCGAGGCGCCAGGCATGCCCGGGCGGGTGGAAGGTGACTGCGGGCAAGCCAGGCTCCTGCCAGGCCGCATGCCAGGCGGGCGTCCAATCCTGGAGCGTCGTGAACAGCGGTTGCAGTTCACTGATGGCCTGCTCCAGCGCTTCGAACTGGGCGACATCATGGATGCCAGACAGGTGCACGCCGGCATAGCCCATCAACTTCAGGCCAATCACTTGCAAGGCCAGGCGCTGGTTGGCGCGGTCCTTGGCGTACTGCCTGGACACCGCGGTTTCTGCCGCCAGCAAGGCGCGCATCGACGGCGTAACGGTCACCCCGGCGACGTGCTCGAGCATGCCGGCGCGGCCTTCGGTCAGCGCCATGATGCAGGCCATCAGCGGTTTCGGCCGGGGCTGGCGCTGCATCCAGTCGTAGGCTTCCTGGTGTTTCTCGATGTCGAAACCCAGCTGCAGGATGAACAGGTCAGCCCCTGCGGCCAGTTTTTTCTCGGCCTTGAAATACTGCGCGCCGCCCTCGGCTTCCTGGTACTTGAACGGGTTGAGCGCGGCAGCCAGCAGCCAGTGCGGCCGGACCTGGCGCACGATCTGCAACGCGGCGACGGATTCGAGGTAGCGCACCGGGCGTTCGCCCGGGTTGTGGCCGGGCAGGCGGTCGCCGGTCAGCACCAGCAACTGGTCGAGGCCGGCGACGTCCATGCGTTGCAATTGGGCGAGCAGGTCGCGGCGTTCGCGGTCTTTGCCAGAGAAGTGCAGCAGGGCGGGGACGGGTTCGGCCAGGCTGGCGAAGGCGTCCAGCGGCGACATGTCCAGGGCACTGCCGACGCGGTCGCCGATGGCCACGGTCAGCGGCCAGCCGCACAACTGGGTGCGGGCCATGAGGGTGTCCAGCGTGGCGAAACGCTCGGCGGAGGGCTTGGGGACGAACTCGAGGATGCAGGCGAAGGCTTTGGCGTCCAGGGTCGTTTTCAGCAGGCTCATGGTGGCTACCGGGTTTGGGCAGGATGGCAGTGTGAAGCAGATTGGTGCGTGGGGCATGTCTGGTTGCGCGGGGGAGTGTGTTGATTGAGACATTCGCGGTTGATCCCGATGGCCTCATCGCCGGCAAGCCGGCTCCCACAGGGGCCTGGCCGACCCTGTGGGAGCTGGCTTGCCAGCGATAGGGCCATCATGGTCGGGCGTGGCACAGGATCATGAGCAAATCTTGATTTCATCTCAAATTTTATGAGTTTGTCTCACTTCTTCAGCCCCAGCAGAATGCCCTCATTCAATTTCAAGCATCTAGGAACACGAACATGGCACTGGCACACAACCTGGGTTTCCCCTGCATCGGCCGCGACCCTGAGCTGAAGCAAGCCCAGGCGGCGTTCTGCAAGGGCGAGCTGGACGAGGCCGGTCTGCGTGCCGTGGGCCGTGGCCTGCGCGCCGCGCATTGGCAGGCTCAGCAGGCCGCCGGTATCGAGCTGCTGCCGGTCGGCGACTTTGCCTGGCATGACCAGGTGCTGACCCACTCGCTGGCCTTCGGCGTGATCCCCGACCGCTTCAAGGCCAAGGACGGTGCCAAGCCGACGCTGCAAACTCTGTTCGCCGTAGCCCAAGACGCCGGGGCCCAGGGCGTGACCCAGTGGTTTGACACCAACCAGCACTACCTGGCCCCCGAATTCACCGCCGACCAGCAATTCGCCCTGAACTGGGAGCAGTTGTTCGAGGAAGTTGAAGAAGCCAAGGCTCTGGGCCACGCGGTCAAGCCAGTAGTGATCGGCCCGCTGACCTACCTGTGGCTGGGCAAGGCCAAGGGCGACCAATTCGACAAGCTGGACCTGCTCGACCGTCTGCTGCCGCTGTACGACCAGGTCTTGAACCGCCTGGCGGCACAGGGTGTGGAATGGGTGCAGATCGACGAGCCGATCCTTGCCCTGGAGCTGCCGCAGGATTGGAAGAACGCCTACGAGCGCACCTACAACATCCTCCAGCGCGCCCCGCTGAAAAAGCTGATCGCCACCTACTTCGGCGGCCTGGACGCCAACCTCGGCCTGGCCGCCAACCTGCCGGTCGATGGCCTGCACGTCGACCTGGTGCGCGCCCCGGACCAGCTCCAGACTCTCCTCGACCGCCTGCCGACATACAAGGTGCTGTCGTTGGGCGTGGTCGACGGTCACCAAGCTGGGCATTGCGACCTGGAGCAGGCGCTGGATGTACTGCGCCATGCCCACGAGCGCCTGGGTGATCGGCTGTGGGTCGCGCCGTCGTGTTCGCTGCTGCAACGCGATGATGAACTGAACAGCGGGCTGGCCTTGGCGGTGCAGAAGTGCCAGGCAGTAGCCGTGCTGGCCAAAGCCCTTGAGCAGCCCGAAGCCACCCGGCTGTACGCTGCGTAGCAGCACCGCGATCATTCAGGCAACATCGCACGTTCCATTGCGACCAGAACGGCGTGCCATGAAGCCCATCCACCTGACCTTGATCTGCCACGCCCGCACCGAAGCGCAGCGGGTGGGGCGCTTTGCCCTGGATGACGAGCCGCTGCGCGACGCACCTGGGCCGCTGGGTGAGTTATCCACAACAGCCCGATACGTGAGTGCCCCCGAGCTACGCGCCCGGCAGACTGCCGAGGGGCTGGCCGCGACAGTCGATGAAGGCTTGCGCGACTGCGACCTGGGTAGCTGGAAGGGCATGCCGCTCAAGCAATTGGACGAGCAGGCGCTGCAGTTGTGGCTCAGCGACCCGCAGGTGGCACCCCATGGTGGCGAATCGATCGCCGCGCTGTGCCAGCGGGTGGCCCAGTGGATGGACAGTGCCCTGGCCGAGGGTGAGTGGATTGCGATCACCCATCCCTTTGTGATCCGTGCTGCGATGCTGCATGCGCTGGGGGCGCCGTTGGCGTCTTTTCAGCGCATTGATGTACCACCCTTGGCCCGAGTGCGCTTCAGTCATTACGGGCAGTGGCGGCTGCGGCTGGTCTGACAAGTCTTCAAGGGTCACCATTGCCGGGGCCGCTTCGCGCCCCTATCGCCGGCAAGCCGGCTCCCACATTCATCCTTGTGGGAGCTGGCTTGCCAGCGAAAGGGGCGCAAAGCGGCCCCAGCGAGCTCGAATTGAACAAAGTTGTTGCCCCTACCGCCGCACCAACGCCGGCAGCACGCGGATATAAACCAGCTCACTGACCAACTCCACCAGCGTCTGGGTAATCACCGCCGCCGCCGCCAGCGCGCGGATCGGTTCCGGCAACGCCAACGCCAACGGCAACACCACCAGCGAATTGCGCGTCGCTGCACTGAAGGTCACCGCCCGCGCCTCGCCTGTGGATAACCGCAGCAGTCGCGCCGCCGCCCACCCAAGCAGCGGTGCCAGCAAGGCGAAGCCGACATACACCGGCAACACCGGCAGCAACTCATCCAGTCGCTCCACCACCACGCCAATCTGCGACCCGATCACCGCGATCAGCACCAACGCCATGGCCGGCACCGGCAGCCAGGCCCAGGCGTCGTTCCAGCGCGCAATCAGCGGCGAGCGCCGGGCCCCGGTGCTGGTGGCCACGGCCAG
>NZ_VZZR01000043.1:0-51202 GCF_009650555.1 Pseudomonas sp. EMN2 | reverse complement strand
CGGTAGTTCAGTCGGTTAGAATACCGGCCTGTCACGCCGGGGGTCGCGGGTTCGAGTCCCGTCCGCCGCGCCATATTTAGCTTCAGGGCCCACTGAACACCTTGAAGCAACAGAGAAAGCGACCTTAGGGTCGCTTTTTTTGTTTCTGGAATTTCCGGGGCGCGAAGCGGCCCCAGGATCTTGGCATCATGCGAGATCGCCGGGGCTGCTCTGCAGCCCCTTTCGCGACACAAGGCCGCTCCTACAAGATGTGCGTCAGGCTCAGGGGCGCTGTTCTTCCGCGCGCAAGGTCAAGACTTCAAAGCCACTCTCGGTCACCGCCACAGTGTGCTCCCATTGCGCCGACAAGCTGTGGTCGCGGGTAATCACCGTCCAGCCATCGCGCAGGCTGCGGGTGCCGCGCCCGCCCTGGTTGATCATCGGCTCGATGGTGAACACCATCCCTGGCTGTAGCTTCAGGCCAAAACCGGGCTGGCCGAAGTGCAGCACCTCGGGCGCTTCGTGCATCTGCTGGCCGATACCATGCCCGCAGTATTCACGCACAACGCTGTAGCCGGCGGCCTCGGCATGGGCCTGGATGGCGTGGCCGATATCGCCCAGGGTCGCGCCCGGGCGGACCTGTTCGATGCCTTTCCACAGCGCGGCGTAGGTGGTGTCGACCAGCCGCCGGGCGTCTGCGCTGATCTGCCCCAGGCAATACATTTTCGACGAATCGGCGATATAGCCGCCCTGTTCCAGGGTGATGTCGACGTTGACGATGGAGCCTTCCTTGAGCACCTCGTCCACCTTGGGCATGCCGTGGCACACCACATGGTCCACCGAAGTGTTCAGCGCATAGGGGAAGTCGTACTGGCCCTTGCTCGCCGGGCGCGCCTTGAGGGTTTCGACGATGAAGGCTTCGGCGCGGTCGTTGATCTGCATGGTGGTCACGCCAGGGCGGATGAAGCCGTCGAGGTCGGCGAACACCTGGGCCAGCAATTGCCCGGCGCGGCGCATCAGTGCCAGCTGGGCGGCGTCCTTGAGTATCACCTTGCTCATTGCAGCAGTTCCTTGAGGTTGGCCTGTTCCTGGCGCAGCAGCTGACGCAGCAGTTCCTGGTAGGTGGCCTGGGGGTGCAGCTCGGCGAGCATGCCGAGGCGGATCCAGTGTTCGGCCTGGGCGTTGATCGAGCGCGACAGGGCGGCGCTGGCGATGCGCAGGTCTTCGTGGAGTTCGTCGTTGATCTTGACGATGCCCATGCTTAAGTCATCCGTATATATGAAACGTATATGAATCATATGTCGAATCAGGCCGGGCGTGCCACCCGTTGGTGCGTCGGTCCCTCTCTCGGTGCATGAGCCAATCGCGGGGCAAGCCCGCTCCCACGCATGAATGCGGGCTGCGTGGGTGCTGGCCCGGGAATTGCTGAAGATCATCGATCAAGGCCATCAACGCCGATGGCCGCTTTTCATCACGACGAAGGCGCCGTGTTGCCCCGCTTGCCCAGTGCAGGCGGGGCAGCCGGCGCCTTTGTCGTTTCATCAGCAGGAGATCGCCGATGAGCAGCAGCCAGGTGCGCAGCGTTTGCCCGTATTGCGGGGTGGGGTGCGGCATCGTCATGAGCGTCAGCGACGGCCAGGTGGTGAAGGTCAGCGGCGACAAGCAGCACCCGAGCAATTTCGGCCGCCTGTGCACCAAAGGCCTGACCGCCCACGTGCCACTGAGCGCCGGGCGCATGGCCCAGGCCTTCGTACGCCGCCAGCGCAACCAGCAACCGATACGCAGTGGCATGGATCAGGCCATCGCCGAGGCCGCCGCGCGGCTACGTGCGATCATCGACGCGCACGGGCCGGACGCCGTGGCCCTGTATGTGTCCGGGCAGATGTCGCTGGAGGCCCAGTACCTGGCCAACAAACTGGCCAAGGGTTTTATCCGCACCCGCCATATCGAGTCCAACTCGCGCCTGTGCATGGCCAGCGCCGGCAGTGGCTACAAGCAATCACTGGGCGCCGACGGCCCGCCGGGCAGCTACCAGGATTTCGAGCGCGCCGAGGTGTTCCTGGTGATCGGCGCGAACATGGCCGACTGCCACCCGATCCTGTTCCTGCGCCTGCTCGACCGGGTCAAGGCCGGGGCCAAGCTGATCGTCGTCGACCCCCGGCGCAGTGCCACCGCCGACAAGGCCGACCTGTTCCTGCAACTGCGCCCAGGCAGCGACCTGGCGCTGCTCAACGGCCTGCTGCACCTGCTGCACGCCAACGGCCACACTGATCCCGATTTCATCGCCCGGCACACCGAGGGCTGGGATGAGCTGCCGGCATTCCTGGCCGACTACACGCCCGCACGCGTGGCCGCCATTACCGGCCTGAGCGAGGCCGACATCATTGAAGCCGCACGCCTGATCGGCGCTGCCGGCGAGTGGATGAGCTGCTGGACCATGGGCCTGAACCAGAGCATCCACGGCACCTGGCACAGCAATGCGCTGTGCAACCTGCACCTGGCCACCGGCGCCATCTGCCGCCCCGGCAGCGGTCCGTTCTCCTTGACCGGCCAGCCCAATGCCATGGGCGGGCGCGAGATGGGCTACATGGGCCCGGGGCTGCCCGGCCAGCGCTCGGCCCAGGTCGCGGCTGATCGCGCCTTCGTCGAGCAGCAATGGCAACTGCCGCCCGGCAGTCTGCGCAGCGAAGGCGGCGAGGGCACCGTGGCGCTGTTCGAGCAGATGAAGACCGGCGAGGTAAAGGCCTGCTGGATCATCTGCAGCAACCCGGTGGCCAGCGTCGCCAACCGCCAGCAAGTGATCGACGGTCTGGGCCAGGCTGAGCTGGTGATCAGCCAGGATGCCTTTCTCGACAGCGAAACCAACCGCCATGCCGACATCCTTTTGCCCGCCGCACTATGGGCCGAAGGTGAAGGCGTGATGATCAACAGCGAACGCAACCTCACGCTGATGCCGCGTGCCGTCGCGGCCCCCGGCGAAAGCCTGGAGGACTGGCGGATCATTGCCCGCATCGCTTGCGCCATGGGTTACGCCGAGGCGTTCGACTACCCCGATGCCGAGGCCGTGTACGAGGAAATCCGCCGTTTCTGGAACCCTGCCACCGGCTACGACCTGCGCGGCATCGGCTACGCCGAGCTACGCGAGAGCCCACGCCAGTGGCCCTGTGCCCCTGGGCAAAGCGGCGATCGCAGCCCGTTGCGTTACCGCAATGACGGCCTCAGCCAGCACCTGCTGCATGACGCGCAAGGTGAGCGGCCGGCGCTGGCCTTCCCCACGCCCAGCGGCAAGGCGCGATTTTTCGCCCGGCCCTGGCTGCCGCCGGCCGAGCTGCCGGACGACGCCTATCCCTTCGTGCTCAACACCGGCCGTGTGCAGCACCAATGGCACACCCTGACCAAGACCGGCAAGGTGCCCAGCCTGAACAAGCTGGAGCCCGGCCCCTTCGTCGAGATCCACCCCGACGACGCCCGACGCCTGGGTATCGCCGACCAGGATCTAGTGGCCATCCGCTCTCGCCGTGGCCAGGCGCTGCTGCCGGCGCGGCTCAGTGACCGCGTGTTGCCCGGCGGCTGCTTTGCGCCGTTCCACTGGAATGACCTTTACGGCGAGCAACTGGCGATCAACGCGGTGACCTGCGATGCGGTCGACCCCACCTCTCTGCAACCGGCCTTCAAGCACTGCGCCGTGGCCCTGGACCGGGTTGCCGGCGAACGTATCGAAGCCCTCGACCTGACCACTGCCACGCCTTCGGAGCCTGCCACCATGCCGACCGCCACCCTGTCCCGCCTGCTGGGCCTTGACGCACTGCCGGCCCCGGTGCTGGCCGAAGACGAACGCCACTACCTGCAGGGCTTCCTGCTGGGGCTGGGCCAGGCGCGTAGCGAAGGCGTGCCGAGCCTGCCGGCCAGCGCACCACTGGCGCCGGCCCGCCGGTTGTTCGTCGATGGCCTGTTGGCCGGGCTTTTCGCCCAACCTGCGCCAGTACCGCTGGTGATCGAGGCAGCGCCATGTCACCACGTGCTCTGGGCCTCGCAGACCGGCACGGGCGAGGCCCTGGCCGAGCGCTGCGCCCTGCACCTGCGCGAGGCCGGGCTGGCGGTGCAACTTAGCTGCATGGAGACGGTGACGCCTGCCCAGTTGCAGGGCGCCGCCAGCGTGTTGCTGATCGCCAGCACATTCGGTGATGGCGAGGCTCCGGACAGTGGCGCGGCGTTCTGGCAGGCGTTGCAGGGCGAGGCGGGCGAGCATTGCGCGGCACTGCCTTTTGCGGTGCTGGCGCTGGGCGATTCGAGTTACGAGCAGTTCTGCGGGTTCGGTCGCAAGCTCGACCAGCGCCTTGCCGAGTTGGGCGGGCGGCGCCTGCTGACGCGGGTCGATTGCGAGCCGGACCATGACCAGGCCTTTGCGGCCTGGCTGGCGGCTTTGCTGCCCGAGCTGGGCAGCGCTGCGCCAGCCTGCGTCGAGCCCGAGCCGGTAAAAAACTACAGCAAGCAGCAGCCTTGGCTGGCGCCAGTGCTGGAGAACCGACTGCTCAGCGGCCCTGGCTCGACCAAGGAAACCCGCCAGGTGGTGTTCGACCTGAGCGGCAGCGGCTTCACCTATCAGCCCGGCGATGCCTTGGGCGTGTGGCCGCGCAACTGCCCGGCGCTGGTCAGCGAACTGCTGGCCCTGATGCAGCTCGATGGCCAGACCCAGGTCGAGCTCAAGGGGCACGCACCGATGTCTCTGGCCGTGGCCCTGGAGCGGCACCTGGAAATCGCCCGGGTTACATCGCAGCAGCTTGAAATGTTCAGTCAGTCGGCCGGGGCGTTGCGCGATCTGGTGCAGGACAAAACCGAATTGAAGCATTGGCTGTGGGGCCGCCAGCTAGCCGACGTGCTGCGCGAATACCCCCAGCAGTTGCCGCTGGCGACCTGGCTGACGCTGCTCAAACCGCTGCAGCCACGCCTGTACTCGATCAGTTCCAGCCCCGCCGCGCACCCTGGGCAGGTGCACCTGACCCTGTCCACCGTGCGCTACGGCGAGCGCAAAGGGGTCTGCTCGACGTTCCTTGCCGACCGGGCCCAGGCACTGGAAGTAGCGATCTTCCCGCAACCGTCCAAACACTTTCGCTTGCCCGAGGACGATAGCCTGCCGATCATCATGATCGGCCCCGGCACCGGGGTGGCGCCGTTTCGCGCGTTCCTCCAGGAGCGTGAGGCGCGCGCGGCCAGCGGGGGCAACTGGCTGTTCTTCGGCGAGCAGCAGGCGGCCTGCGATTTCTATTACCGCGAGCAACTGGAGGCCTGGCAGGCCAGTGGGCACCTGCGCCTGAGTACGGCGTTTTCCCGCGATCAGGCCGAGAAGATCTATGTGCAGCAGCGCATGCTGGAACACGGCGCCGAGCTGTGGCAGTGGCTGCAGGCGGGGGCGTACCTGTACATCTGTGGCGATGCCCAGCGCATGGCCAAGGATGTGGATACGGCGCTGCGCCAGTTGGTGGCCGAGCAGGGCGGCATGGATGCGGCGGCGGCGGATGCCTATGTCGAGACGCTGGGGCGCGACAAGCGTTATCGGCGGGATGTGTATTGAATGCACCAGCATGGGGAGTCGTGCACCGCCCTGGTTCGCCGGGCTGCATGCGTGGGAGCGGGCTTGCCCCGCGATGGCGTCAGCAGAATCAACGCGGGCCCGCTGGAGTAAGGCTATCGCGGGGCAAGCCCGCTCCCACGAAGTAATTGGCACAGTCTCTGCTTTGACAGATTCACAACAGCCCCACTGATCAACGGCGATCAACCCAGGGGCCTCACATTGATGAGTACAGGCAAAGGCGCCTGGAGCTTACGCTCCAGGCGCCTTTTTGTTTTCCGTGATCGAGGAACGGCTATGAAGGCAACAGCGAACGGCGCACAACGGGCACGACTGGTCATCGTCGGCAACGGCATGGTCGGCCACCACTGTGTCGAACAACTGATCGGGCAGGGCGCACTCGAGCGCTTCGAGCTGCACGTGTTCGGTGAAGAGCGCCAGCGTGCCTACGACCGGGTACACCTGTCGGAGTACTTCGCCGGTAGCTGCGCCGAAACCCTGGCCCTGTGCGGGCAGGGCTATTACGGCGACCACGGCGTGCACCTGCACCTGGGCGAGGCGGTGCTGCAGATCGACCGTGAGCGCTGCGAGGTGGTCACGGCCGAAGGCCGTTACGGCTACGACCAGCTGGTGCTGGCCACTGGTTCCTACCCGTTCGTGCCGCCGGTCGAGGGCTGCAGTGGCAACGCCCGCCTGGTCTACCGCACCCTCGATGACCTCGATGCGATCCGCGCCGCCGCCAGCGACGCCCGCCGTGGCGTGGTGGTCGGCGGTGGCCTGCTGGGGCTGGAAGCGGCCAACGCACTCAAGTCGCTGGGGCTCGAAGCCCATGTGGTGGAGTTCGCGCCCCGGCTGATGCCGGTGCAACTGGACAGCGACGGTGGCGCGGCACTCAAGGCGCAGATCGAAGCGCTGGGCGTGGGCGTGCACCTGTCCCGCGCCACCCAGTCGGTGACTGCCGGTGAAGACTACCGCTACCGCATGAACTTCGACGGCGGCGAGCACCTGGAAACCGACCTGATCGTGTTCTCTGCCGGTATCCGCCCCCAGGATGCCCTGGGCCGGGCCAGCGGCCTGGAGATCGCCACCCGGGGTGGCGTGGTGATCGACAATCATTGCCGCACCAGCGACTCAAATATTTTCGCCATCGGCGAGTGCGCCTCGTGGAACGGCAGCGTGTTCGGCCTGGTCGCCCCGGGCTACGCCATGGCGCGCAACCTGGCGGCGCTGCTAATGGGGGCGGCGGCCGGCGAATTCACCGGCGCCGACATGTCGACCAAGCTCAAGCTGCTGGGGGTGGATGTCGGCTCCATCGGCGATGCCCACGGCGCCACGCCGGGCGCGCGCAGCTACCGCTTCATCGACGAGGCCAACGCCAGCTACCGCCGGCTGGTGGTGGACGCCAGCGGCAAGCACGTGATCGGCGCGGTGCTGGTGGGCGACAACAGCTATTACGACACCCTGCTGCAATACGCCCAGAACGGCATCAAGCTGCCGGCCGACCCGGCCGCGCTGATCCTGCCCCAGGGCGGCGGCGCGCCGGCGCTGGGCGCCGATGCACTGCCCGACAGCGCGACCATCTGCTCGTGCCACAACGTCAGCAAAGGCGCGGTGTGCGCGGCCATCGACAGCGGCTGCGCCGACCTGGCGGCGGTCAAGAGCTGCACCAAGGCCGCCAGCGGTTGCGGCGGCTGCGCGGCGCTGCTCAAGCAAGTGTTCGAACACGAGCTCAGCGCACGCGGTGTGACCGTCGACAAGAGCCTGTGCGAGCACTTCGCCTACACCCGCCAGGAGCTTTACGGCCTGGTGCGGGTCGAGGGCATCCGCAGCTTCCACGAGCTGCTCGAACGCCACGGCAAGGGCCATGTCGGCTGCGACATCTGCAAACCGGCGGTGGGCAACATCCTCGCCTCGTGCTGGAACCAGCCGATCATGGACCCGGCGCTGGTGCCGCTGCAGGACACCAACGACACCTTCATGGCCAACATGCAGAAGAACGGCACCTACTCGGTGGTGCCGCGCATCCCCGGCGGCGAGATCACTCCGGAAAAACTCATCGTGATCGGCCAGGTGGCAAAGAAATACGACCTCTACACCAAGATCACTGGCGGCCAGCGCATCGACCTGTTCGGCGCCCAGCTGCACGAGTTGCCGCTGATCTGGGGCGAGCTGATCGAGGCCGGGTTCGAGACCGGCCACGCCTACGGCAAGTCGACCCGCACGGTGAAGTCGTGCGTGGGCAGCACCTGGTGCCGCTACGGCGTGCAGGACAGCGTGGCCATGGCCCTGCGCCTGGAGGACCGCTACAAGGGCCTGCGCTCGCCGCACAAGCTCAAGTTCGCGGTATCTGGCTGCACCCGCGAGTGCGCCGAGGCGCAGAGCAAGGATATCGGCGTGATCGCCACCGACAAGGGCTGGAACCTGTACGTGTGCGGCAACGGCGGCATGCGCCCGCGCCACGCCGAGCTGTTCGCCACCGACCTGGACGATGAAACCCTGGTGCGGCTGATCGACCGGGTGCTGATGTTCTACATCCGCACCGCCGACAAGCTGCAGCGCACCTCGGTCTGGCGCGAAGGCCTGGACGGCGGGCTGGACTACCTCAAGCAGGTGATCCTCGACGACAGCCTGGGCCTGGCCGCCGAGCTGGAAGCGCAGATGCAGCATGTGGTCGAGCAGTATGAATGCGAGTGGGCCAACGCCCTGAACGATCCGGAAAAACTCAAGCGCTTCCGCACCTTCGTCAACGACCGGCGCGCCGACCCCGATGTGCACTTCGTTCGCGAGCGCGGCCAGCGCCGGCCTGCTGCAGCGCTGCACCTGATCCCGACCCATGAGGAGGCTGTCTGATGAACCTGTCCAATGCTGCTGTAGCAAAGCAAAACACCTGGCAGGCCGTGTGCCAGGCCGCCGACCTGGTCGCCGATTCCGGCGTGGTGGTATGGCATGAAGGCGAGCAGGTGGCGCTGTTCTACCTGCCCGGGCACGAGCAGGCGCTGTACGCCATCGACAACCGCGACCCGCGCTCTGGGGCCAATATCATCGGCCGCGGGCTGGTGGGCAGCCTGCAGGGTGAGCTGGTGGTGGCGGCGCCGTTGTACAAGCAGCATTTCAGCTTGCAGGACGGGCGTTGCCTGGAGGATGCCGCGCAGCAGTTGCGGGTGTGGCCGGTGCGGGTGGTGGCGGGGCAGGTGGAGATTGGCTTGGGGTGATGGTTTGATCTTGCTTGGTGCAGCGCCCCTGGCAACCCCAAGGCATGTGCAATGGATCGGATTACAGAGCATCCCCGCGCAGATACACTGCCGTGCATGAACCTCGACACCCGCATCAAGTTCCGCCACCTGCTGTGCTTCCTGGAGATTGCCCGGCAGGGCAGCCTGGCCCGTGCCGCCGATGTGCTTGCCATCAGCCAGCCGGCCATCTCCAAGACCCTCAAGGAGCTGGAAGACCTGCTCGAAGCGCGGCTGTTCGAGCGCACCCACCTGGGCGTCACCCTGACCCCCGCCGGCACCCGTTTCATGCGTTACGCCGGGCCCAGCGTGCAGGCCCTGCGCGATGGCGTGGGCAGTGTGCGTGGCGATGCCAGGACGCCCTCGCAGGTGCGTATTGGTGTGCTGTCGACAGTCGAGGGCCTGCTGATGCCCGAAGTGCTGTGCCGCCTGCACCAGCGCCATGAAGCGCTGGTGATCAGCGTGGTCACCGGGGTCAGCGCGCAATTGCTCGGGCAACTGCGCCTTGGCGAATTGGAGCTGGTGGTCGGGCGCATGACCGACAGCCCGCAGATCCAGGGCCTGTCGTTCGAGCACCTGTACAGCGAATCGATGGCCCTGGTGGTGCGCCCGGGCCACCCGCTGCTGGTCAGCACGCCGGTGGAGCGGGCGCAGGTGGGTGCTTACCCGCTGGTGCTGCCGCCCCAGGGCACCACCATTCGCCAGCACGCCGACAGCCTGTTCGTGCAGTGCGGTATCCCGCTGCCGGCACAACGCCTGGAAACCCTGTCGCTGGCCTTGAGCCGCCGTTATCTGCTGGGCAGCGATGCGCTGTGGGTGGCGCCGCGCGACGCGGTGCTGCTCGACCTGCGCCGCAACGAGCTGGCCGAGCTGGATCTGGGCGTGCGCGAGCCGGGCGGCTCGGTGGGCATCTGCCGCAATGCCGCCGTGCCGCCGAGCCTGCCTGCGCAGTGGGTGTGCGAGGTGCTGCGCGAGGTGGCCGGGCAATACCGGGACGGTCTGTACCCCTGAGTGGGGCACTGCACGGCCCTGTGCCCTGACATCAGCAGTTTCAATACCGGAACTTATCAGGCTTTCCTGGCTCTTATGCCGGTAGCCATTGGTCGTGGCCGCCTGATAAGCTCGCGGCTTTACCCTGATTTGCCCCTCTGGCGCATGAACAAGGAATCAGCATGAAACAAACTCGTCTGGCGGCTGCGGTTGCCCTGGTAGGTCTGGTGCTGGCGGGCTGCGATGCCCAGACCAGCAGCGTCGAACTCAAGACTCCGGCACAGAAAGCTTCCTACGGTATCGGCCTGAACATGGGCAAGAGCCTGGCTCAGGAAGGCATGGACGACCTGGATTCGAAAGCTGTCGCCCAAGGTATCGAGGACGCGATCGGCAAGAAAGAACAGCGCCTGAAGGACGAAGAGCTGGTCGAGGCCTTCTCCGCCCTGCAGAAGCGCGCCGAAGAACGCCTGGCCAAGGCCAGCGAAGAAGCTGCCGCCACCGGCAAGAAGTTCCTGGAAGAAAACGCCAAGAAGGCCGGCGTGGTCACCACGGCTTCGGGCCTGCAGTACGAAGTGGTGAAGAAGGCCGATGGCCCGCAGCCAAAACCGACTGACGTAGTGACCGTTCACTACGAAGGCAAGCTGATCGATGGCAAGGTGTTCGACAGCTCCGTCGAGCGCGGCGCGCCCATCGACCTGCCGGTCAGCGGCGTGATCCCGGGTTGGGTCGAAGGCCTTCAACTGATGCATGTCGGCGAGAAGTACAAGCTGTACATCCCGGCCGAGCTGGCCTACGGCGCCCAGAGCCCGAGCCCGCTGATCCCGGCCAACTCGGTCCTGGTCTTCGACCTGGAACTGCTGGGCATCAAAGACCCGAGCAAGCAGGACGCCGAACCAGCCCAGTCTGAATAAGCGCATCCTTTGCTGTACAACGACGCCCCGTTTAAACGGGGCGTCGTCGTTTTTGCCGGTGGTTGACGCGAACCGCTGGCGTCCTTCACTGTCGCAAGCAATGCCGTAGGTGATCCTGCGGCGGGTTGTCGCAAAACGTTTGCGCGATTGAAACGACTGTGTAAAAAACGCCCGATCCGTGCCCGGCCCTTGTCCTGCGGGCACCGAGCGGCGCAAAGGCGGTCCTGTTCACAAGGTTATCCACAATAAATGTGGATAACTGTCCGTTGCTCTGGAGGTTGCATGAGCGCTCCCTGGAATTTCGCCCGTTTTCTGCCGCTTGCCGAGCGCCTGCTCAGCCGTGGCCGTTTGCCGGCACTGTTGTTCGCGGTCGCGCGCAAGGGGCCCAAGCTTGGCCAGTTGCGCGAAGATGTGCGGCTGATGCAGGCCCTGTGCCTGGCCTGGTGGCGCGGCGAGTACCGCGCCGTGAGCCCCAAGGCGCTGGTGACCATCGTTGCGGGGCTGCTGTATTTCGTCAGCCCCCTCGATGCTATCCCCGACTGGTTGCTGGGTGTGGGCCTGCTTGACGATATTGCCGTGCTCGGTTGGGTACTCAAGACCGTGGCCGATGAGCTGAGCCGCTTCAGGGCCTGGCGCGACAGCCAGGCGCCGGAGAAACTGCGGGTGGTCGAGCGCTTGCCGGACACGCCCGAGGCGCTGCGCCTGGAGCGTCCCAACCGCTGAACAAGCAGCGAGCGCACAGACCCCCGAGGTTGGTAATATAATTGGCATAAGCGTTATGCCTAGGGATTACATGCCGTGATCCAACGTCAAGGGGGTTGTATGGGTATTCAGGTCATCAGCCGGGACGGTCAGCCCGAGTACGCAGTGGTTCCCTGGGAGCAGTATCAGGCGCTGCTGGCCGCTGCGGGCCAGGCACCTGCCGCGGCGCCCGGCAACAGCGACACTGTCGAAAGCACAACCCAGAGCGCGAGCCTGCGTTCCTTGGACGAGCTGGCGTCGTTGCGTCAGGCCAAGGGCCTGGCCCCCGAGCAACTGGCGCGTACGGTGGGTATCAGCCCGGTTTACCTGGCGATGATCGAGTCCGGCGAGCGCCGCCCTGACGCAGCGATCCTGCGCAGTCTGGCCTGGCACCTGGGCATTGGTGGCTGGAGCGAGCCGTCATGAGCCAGGTCAGGATCAGCCGTCAGCACTGGGAGAGTCTGCTGACCGAGCTCGACCTGGCCCGCCGACAACGCCACCTGCTCACTTACCGTGCATTGCTCGAACGCCTCCAGCTACCCAGCCCGGCCATGCAGACACTGACCGCGGCCCTGGAGTACCTGGCGCTGCTCGATGCCCGGGCCGAGCAGCCGTTGCGCAGTTCGCTGGTGATCAGCCAGGGCGCCAGCCGCCTGCCACGTACCGGTTTTTTCGAGTGCGTAGAGCGGTTGGGCAGGTTCAACGGGCCGGTGGATGGCATGGAGGCGGCGTCGTGGCATGCCTCGGAAGTGGTGCGGGTGTTCGAGTACCGGTATCCGGAAGAGGCGTGAATCGGGTCGGCAGTGCCGGCCCCATCGCTGGCAAGCCAGCTCCCACCAGCGCTGCGCAACTTCTGTGGGAGCGGGTTTACCCGCGAAGCAGGCGGCGCGGTGGATGGCACCGGCTCTGCCGGTGTTCGCGGTGGTCCGGCACTCCGGTAAACCCGCTCCCACAGGATACGCGTCGCTTTGACGCTTGCTTTCACATGCGCTTGCCCATCTAGCAACAAGCGCTTTGATCGCGGGCCCGCTCGCTCTGTTGTTCGGTGATCAGCTTGAGCACGTCGATCACCCGCCCCAGCCCCAGGTAACGGCCGCCCTGGGTAATGATGAACGCTTCCTCGATACGCTGTTGCGCCCGGCTGGTCAGCAGGCGGCTGACCTGCTGCAGCGATTGTCCACGTTCGACCATCACAAAGTCCTTGCTCATCAGTTGGCTGACGGGCTTGGCTGCCGACAGGTTGCAGCTCGAAGGCTCGAGCAGGGCTTCGTGCAACGCATGGCGGTGGACGATGCCACAGGGCTTGCCCTGTTGGTCCAGCACGGCGAGGGAGTTGAGGTCGGACTGGCCGCGGAAGGCCTCCAGCACGTGCTGGGTGGCGGTTTCCAGGGGCACCGCTGGCTGCTGGAGGAGCAGGGCGCCAAGGTCGGCGCTGTCTTCGTTCAACGCGCCAGGGCCGCCCGGCGCTAGGGGCGGCAGGATCGAGCATTCACGCGCAGCAGTCTCCTGAGGACGGCCAAGCAGGTAGCCCTGCAGCAGCTCAACGCCCATTTCAGCCAATACCGTCAGCTCTTCTGCCAGTTCGATGCCTTCGGCGATTACCTGGGCGCGTGAGGCACGAGCGATCTGCAGGATCGAACCGACGAACTCGCGCTTGAGCGGGTCCTGGTGGATGCCGTCGATGAAATGGCGGTCGATCTTCACGTAGTCCGGGCGCAGCTCCGACCACAGGCGCAGGCTGGAATAGCCGGCGCCCAGATCATCCAGGGCAATCGAGAAACCCATGTCGCGGTAATGGTGCAGGGCGTTGAACAGCAGCTGGAAGTCTTCGGTGGGCGTCTGCTCGGTCAGTTCGATGACCACCCGGCTGGGCGACAGGCCGACCTGTTCGAGCATCTTCAGGGTGCGCCCGGAAGGGTAGTGCGGTTCAAGCAAGGACTCGGGGGAGACGTTGAGGAACAGCTTGCCCTCAAGGTTCTGCTCGGCAAAACGCCGGCACGCGGTTTCGCGGCACAGCACTTCCAGTTCGCTGAGGCGCCCGGCCTGGCGGGCGATGGCGAACAGGTTCAGTGGCGAATGCAGCGGGCTGTTGGAGGGGCCGCGACTCAAGGCTTCATAGCCGAGAATGCGCCCTTCGGAAAGACAGACGATGGGCTGGAACAGGCAGTGCACGCTACGTTGAGCCAGGATGGCGCTCAGTGCGCTGAGCTGTTCGGTGACGGTCATGGACTGCTTCCTGAATAGAAAAAGGCCGGGCGTTTTCACGCTCGGCCCTTCTATTTCACGACAGCCAGATGACTGTTTGATGACGGCTCACATTATATTGCCATCACCTCAGTGCTTGGCCACCGAAGTGCTCAAGCTCAGGTAGTCGAGCAGGATGCGCCCGGTCTCCGACAGGTAGGCGTCGTCTTCCGGTTTGGTGTCGTCCGGCTCGGCCGGCAGCGCGTCCTCGTCTTCTTTTTTCAGCTCTTTGAGCGGTTCTTCGCCCTTGGCCTTGCGGCGGATGTTCTCCAGCGCCAGCTGCTTGGCCTCGATCTGGTCGTGGCGCGCACGGCGGTCCTGCTCGTTGAGGCTGACGGTCTTCTCGTCCATCAGCTTCTGGGTCAGGGCCAGGCGGTCACGGATGTAGGCAAACTCGGCATCCTTGACGCTGCGCGCTTCATGCTGTGCCTTGAGCTGGGCCAGGTACGGCTTGAACGGGTCGGCCACTGGCTTGACCACCGGGCGGATGGTGTCCCACGGCATGGCTTCGGGCAGGGCGCTCTCACCGATTTCCTTGGTGTCGATGATCGACGGGTAGGCGATGTCCGGCAGCACGCCCTGGTGCTGGGTGCTCTGCCCGGAAACCCGGTAGAACTTGGCCAGCGTCAGCTTGAGCTCGCCATGGTTGAGCGGCTGGATGGTCTGCACGGTGCCCTTGCCGAAGGTCTGGCCACCGATGATCAGTGCGCGGTGATAGTCCTGCATGGCGCCGGCGAAGATCTCCGAGGCCGAGGCCGAGAGGCGGTTGACCAGCAGCGCCAGCGGGCCTTTGTAGAAGGCGCCAGGGTTTTCGTCTTCGAGCACATCCACGCGGCCGTCGCTGTTACGCACCAGCACGGTCGGGCCTTTTTCGATGAACAGGCTGGTCAGCTCGGTGGCTTCCTGCAGCGAGCCACCGCCGTTGTTGCGCAGATCGA
Organism: Pseudomonas sp. EMN2; assembly: GCF_009650555.1. Lineage (NCBI taxonomy): Bacteria > Pseudomonadati > Pseudomonadota > Gammaproteobacteria > Pseudomonadales > Pseudomonadaceae > Pseudomonas > Pseudomonas sp. EMN2. Next base: position 36,600 of record NZ_VZZR01000043.1, on the reverse strand, counting down.
TCACCACACCGTCGACTTTCTCTTTCTGCAGCTCGGTGAGCAGCTTCTTGACGTCGCGGGTGGTGCTCTTGTAATCCGGGTCCCCGGCGCGATAGGCCTTGAAGTCGAGGTAGAAGGCCGGGATCTCGATGATCCCCAGCTTGTAGTCGCGGCCGTCCTGCTTGAGCTTGAGCACCGACTTTTTCGCCGCCTGCTCTTCGAGCTTGACCGCTTCACGGGTGATCGAGACGATCTTGCTGGTCTGGTCGTTCGGCGCATTGCTCGCCGGGATGACCTCCAGGCGCACCACCGAGCCTTTCGGGCCACGGATCAGCTTGACCACTTCGTCCAGGCGCCAGCCGACCACGTCGACCATTTCCTTGTTGCCTTGCGCCACGCCGATGATCTTGTCGGCCGGGGCCACTTGCTTGGTTTTCGCCGCGGGGCCTGCCGGCACCAGACGCACGATCTTGACCTGGTCATTGTCGCTCTGCAGCACCGCGCCGATACCTTCGAGCGACAGGCTCATGTTGATGTCGAAGTTCTCGGCGTTGTCCGGCGACAGGTAGTTGGTGTGCGGGTCGTACGACTGGGCGAAGGTGTTGATGTAGGCCTGGAAGATGTCTTCGGCACGGGTCTGGTCCAGGCGCGCCAGCTGGTTCTTGTAGCGCTTGGTCAGGGTTTCCTGGATCTGCTTGAAGTCCTTGCCGGCGATCTTCTGGCGCAGCACTTCATCTTTCACGCGTTTGCGCCACAGGTCGTCGAGCTCGGCCGCGTTCTTCATCCACGGGGCGTCCTTGCGGTCGACCAGCAGGTCTTCTTTCACGGTGAAGTCGATCTTGTCGACGCCCTTGTTCAGCTCGGCCAGGGCGAAGTCCAGGCGCTGCTTCACACGGTCCAGGTAGCGCTTGTAGATGGTGAAGCCGGGGTCGAGGTTGCCGCTTTTGAGGAAATCGTCGAACTGCGTCTTCCACTTGTCGAACTCGGCGATGTCGGCTGCGGTGAAATAGCTGCGCGCCGGGTCCAGCAGCTTGATGTAGCTGTCATAGATGATGACCGAACGGGCGTCGTCCAGCGGCGGCTTGCTGTAGTGGTGGCGCTTGAGCAGCTCGACCACGTTGAGGCTGGCGACGATTTCGTCACGGTCCGGCTGCAGGCTGTCCCACTTGTTGGCGGCGGCCGCATTGCCACCGAGCGTGAGGCTGCCAAGCCCGATGACAAGGGCGAGGGCGGTGCTGGGGAGGAAATGCTTCATGCTGATTCGACGTGTAGGCAATTGATCACGCATAGTAGGCCGTCTTTTCCGTTCGCCGGTTCCATGAAACCGGGAAAATACTGCAAAAAGCCTGGGACGGTGATCCCAGGCTCAGTCATATGATTCAACTATGGAGGCACTGTGAAGGCATTGCAAGGCGTTGACGGACATGTGGCCTGGGTCGAGGCCGAACGCCCGGCCTGTGACGCAGGGCAGGTGCGCATTCGAGTGGCCGCTGCGGGGCTGAACCGCGCCGACCTGCTGCAAAAGGCCGGCCTTTATCCACCGCCGCCGGGAGCCAGCCCTTACATGGGCCTGGAGTGCGCCGGCATCGTCGAAGAGGTCGGCGCCGGCGCCGACTGGCGCGTCGGTGACCGGGTCTGCGCACTGCTGGCCGGCGGCGGCATGGCCGAAGAAGTGGTGGTCGATGCCCGCCACGTGCTGCCGGTACCCGAAGGCCTGAGCCTTCACGAAGCGGCGGCGATCCCCGAGGTGTACGCCACGGCCTGGCTGAACATCTTCCAGCTGGGTGGCCTCAAGGCCGGCGAGAAGGTGCTGGTGCATGCTGGCGCCAGCGGCGTAGGTTCGGCGGCGATCCAGCTGTGCAAGGCCTTCGGCAACCCGGTCTGGGTCAGCGTCGGCTCTGATGAGCGCCTGGCTTACTGCCAGGACTTGGGTGCGGCGGGCGGTGTGGTGCGCAACGCCAACCTCGACGCGCTGGAGCAGCTCGGGCCGTTCGATGTGATCCTCGATCCGGTCGGTGCCAGCTACGGACCGCTCAACCTCAAGCTGCTGGCCCGCGATGGGCGCTGGGTGATCATCGGCCTGATGGGCGGGCGCAAGGTCGAGCTGGACCTGGCGCTGGTGCTGGGCAAGCGCCTGCAGGTCACTGGGTCGACGCTGCGTAATCGGGACGACGGGTTCAAGGCTGAGCTGCTGCGCGAGCTGGGGCAGCAGGTGTGGCCGCTGTTCGCCGAGGGGCGGTTGTCGGCGCAACTGGTCGATACCTACCCGGTGGAGTTCGCCCAGGCGGCTTATGCCGAGCTTGAGAGCAACCAGGTGTCGGGCAAGCTGGTGCTGGTGATCGATTCGAGCCTGGTGTAAGGCATTCCGGCCTCATCGCCGGCAAGCCGGCTCCCACAGGAACGCCACAGGCTTCGAGGCCGCAGGGGTACATGTGGGAGCCGGCTTGCCGGCGATCGGGTCAGCACAAAGCCTCAGGTCCAGCTGAGGACTGGCCATCCATTTTTCTCGGCATGCTCACGCAACACCGCATCCGGGTTCACCACATGCGGATGATCCACCTTCAGCAACAACGGCAAGTCGTTGCGCGAATCGGAATAGAAACTCGCCCCTTCCAGATTCTCCTGCTCCTGATCCAGCCACTCCAGCAAGCGGGTGATCTTGCCTTCACGGTAGGTCAGCACACCATGGGTCTTGCCGGTGAACACGCCGTTGACCGCCTCCAGCTCGATGGCCAGGTATTCATCCACCCCCAGCCGCGCCGCAATCGGCCCCACCAGATGGGTACCACTCGCGGAAATGATCAGGATGCGGTCGCCACGCTTGCGGTGCTCGGCGATGCAACGGCAGGCATCGCCATAGATGATCGGCTCGATCACGTCCTCGACCCACGGCTCGACCAGGTGCTCCACCTCTTCCAGGGTGCGCCCGGCGATCGGCTCCAGGCTGAAGGCCATGTAGTCCTCCATGGCCAGGTGGCCCTTGCCGTAGGCCTCCATCAGTTCATGGTCGCGCTTGAGGAACGCCTTGCCGTCGACCCAGCCCAGCCGGGCCATCTGCTCGCTCCACAGCGACGCGCAGTCGCCGTGGATCAGGGTTTCGTCCAGATCGAAAATTGCCAATGCCATGGGTTGAATCTCCTTAGGCCACTTCCCGTAGCGCCGTGGGGTCGATCGACAAGGATACACGCTGCCCGTCGGCGTGCAGGTCGGCCGCCGAGCGGTTGAGCACGTCCACCACCAGCTCCACGCCGCGCACCTGCACGCGGTAGCGGATGACATTGCCGAGCAGGCTGTGGCTGCGTACCTCGCCGTCCAGTTCGCCGTTCACGCCCAGGGTGATGGACTCCGGGCGGATCGCCAGGCGGCTGGCCACCGGGCGCTGCAGCAGGCGGCTGGCACTGTCGGCATCGAGCAGGTTGTAGTTGCCGATGAAGCCCGCGGCGAACAGGTCGACGGGCGCGGTGTAGAGGGTTTCGGCATCGCCGCTCTGGACGATGCGCCCCTGGTTCATCAGGACGATGCGGTCCGACATGGTCAGCGCCTCCTCCTGGTCGTGGGTGACGAAGATGGTGGTCAACCCCAGCTCGCGCTGGATCGCGCGGATCTGCTCGCGCAGGTGCTTGCGAATACGCGCATCCAGCGCCGACAGCGGCTCGTCGAGCAGCAGCAGGCGCGGGCGGGTGACCAGCGAGCGGGCCAGCGCCACGCGCTGGCACTGGCCGCCGGACAACTGGTGCGGGTAGCGCCCGGCAAAGCTGCCCAGCTCGACCAGGTCGAGCACTTCGCGCACCCGTGCCTGGCTTTCATCGGCCTTGACCTTCTGCATGCGCAGGCCAAAGGCGACGTTCTGCTCCACGGTCATGTTGGGGAACAGCGCGTAGCTCTGGAACACCATGCCGATCCCGCGCTTCTGCGGGCTAACTGGCACGATATCGTGACCATCGAGCAGGATACGGCCGCTGTCCACCGGCGTCAGCCCGGCGATGCAACGCAGCAGGGTGGACTTGCCGCAGCCCGAAGGGCCGAGCAGGGTGACGAACTCGCCGCGCTCGATCTGGCAGTCGATGTTTTCGAACACCGGGCTGCCGGCGTAGCTCTTTTGCAGTTTCTGTACGCTGACGAAGCTCATGTCAGGTCTTGTCCTTGTTCAAACGGTTGGCGACCCAGGTCAGCACCAGCACGAAGGCGAAATAGGAGATCACCAGCGCGCTGTTGAAGTGGCCGCTGCTGTTGCGCATGTTGTTCAGGTACACCTGCAGGGTCTCGTAGCGGGTGCCCACCAGCAGGTTGGCGAACACGAACTCGCCGAACAGGAACGAAAACGACAGCAGCAACGCCACCATCAGACCCTTGCGCAGGTTGGGCAGCACCACCAGGAACGCGGCCTGCCAGGTGCTGGCCCCGAGCAGTTGTGCGGCGTCCATCAGGTCGCGCAGGTTGATCGCCTGCAGGTTGTTGGTGATGGCCCGGTACATGAACGGCAGGGCGACGGTGAAGTAGCAGCCGATCAGGATCCACGGCGTACCGACCATGGCCATCGGCCCGCTGCCGTACAGCTGCAGCAGGCCCACGGCCGACACCACCGGCGGCACCGCGAACGGCAGCAGGATCAGCACGTTCATCAGCGCGTCGAGTTTCGGGAAGTGGTAGTGCACCACGAACAACAGCGGCAGGATCAGCACCACCGACAGCAGCAGCGCACCCACGCACACCAGCAGCGACTGGCCGAAGGCGGCGAGAAAGCGCGGTTCGCTCCACAGCGCGATGTACCACTTGAAGGTCAGGCCGCTGGGCAACAGGGTGGCCGACCAGCTGGTGGCCAGCGAGTAGAGCAGGGTGCCGGCCAGCGGCAGCAGCAGAATCAGGAACAGCAGGTACACCACCAGCTTGTGGTAGAGCCCGGCGGCGTTTTTTTCAGCGCGCATGGTAGCTCCTCTTGAGCAGCCACTGATGGACCACCGTGACCAGGGTCATCAGCCCCACCAGCACCATGGCCAGGGCGCTGGCCAGGTTCGGATCGAGGCTGATGTCGCCGGCTACCAGGCCGGCGATGCGGATCGGCAGCACGTTGAAGTTGCCGGTGGTCAGGGCGTAGACCGTGGCGTAGGCGCCCAGGGCGTTGGCCAGCAGGATGACGAAGGTGCCGAGCAGGGCAGGGGTGAGCACCGGCAGGCCGATATGCCGCCAGAACTGCCAGTGGTTGGCCCCCAGCAATGCCGCGGATTCGCGCCAGTCTTCGCGCAGGGCATCGAAGGCAGGGTAGAGCAGCAGCACGCCCAGCGGGATCTGGAAGTAGGTGTACACCAGGATCAGCCCGGTCTTGGAGTAGATGCTGAAATCACCGAGCAGGCCCATCTGCTTGAGCAGCAAGGTCAGCGCGCCGTTGAAGCCCAGCAGGATGATGAAGGCGAATGCCAGCGGCACCCCGGCAAAGTTGCTGGTCATGTTGGCGAAGGCGCTGACGAAGTCGCGCAGTTTCGAATCGACCCGGCGCAGCGAGTAGGCACCCAGGGTCGCGATGATGATGCCGAACAGGCTCGACCAGAAGCTGATCTCCAGGCTGCGTTGCAGCGCCTGCAGGTAGAACTTCGAGGCGAACACCTTGCTGAAGTTGGCCAGGCCCCAGCCGCTTTCGCTTTGCAGGCTGTTGATCGCCACCCAGGCCAGCGGGGCGATCTGGAAGATGATGAAGAACACGGCGAACGGCAACAGCCAGAGCAGGGCCAGGTAGCGGCCACGGGAGCTTGCATTCACTTGAGCAGCTCCCGGCAGACGGTCTTGTCATGGGCCGCGCCCAGCAGCTCGCAGATGGTGCCGCACAGCTCGGTTTGCAGCGGTTTGGCCGCAGGGTCCAGGCTGAACCCGTCGCCGAAGACGAACAGCGGCACCTCGCGTTCCTCGGCCAGCAGGCCATTGTGCGAGCGGTCGTTGTTCATGCCGTGGTCGGCGGTGACCAGCACCTGGTAGCCCTCTTCCAGCCAGCGCGGCAGGTAGTCGGCCAGCAGGATGTCGGCGCTGCGCGCGGCGTTGCGGTACTGGCTGCTGTCCAGGCCATGGCGGTGGCCGGCGTCGTCGATGTTCATCGGATGCACCAGCAGGAAGTTCGGTGCATGGCGCCGGCGCAGGTATTCGGCGTCGGCCAGCAGGTGCGAATCGGGGTAGTGGTCGGCGTAGTAGAACAGGCCGTGCTGGATCGGCAGCTTGGGCGCGTGGGTGTGGCGGTCGCGCAGCGGGTCGAACGGCGAGCGGTTGTACAGCTCGCTCATCCAGTGGTAGGCCGCCGCCGCAGTGCCCAGCCCGGCCTCGCGGGCGTAGTGGAACACGCTGCGCTGGTTGGACAGGCGATTGACGTTGTTGTGCACGATGCCGCTGTCGATCGGCGGCACGCCGGTGAGGATGCATTCGTAGAGCGGTCGCGACAGCGACGGCAGCTCGCACTCCACGCGATACAGCGCGGCGCGGTCGGCCTCAACGTAGGCGTGCAGGTGGCCCATGGCGTGGTGGGCGACCTGGTGGTTGAGGCCGTCGAGCAGGACCAGGATGACGTTGTGTTGCATGGTGGCTCCAGTCAGATACCGCGTTGCCTTCTTCGCGGGTAAACCCGCTCCCACAGGTATTGCACAAGGCTCAAGGCCTGTGATGTACCTGTGGGAGCGGGTTTACCCGCGAAAGGGTCGGATCAGGCACTACAAAGGCTGGCCCTTTACTCCATCTCGATGATCACTTGCTCCTGCCACTTCTGCGGCAGGGCCTTGGAGGTCGCTTCCCAGGCCGCGGCGTCCTTGATCGGCTGGACAGCCTTGTACTGCTCGTTGGGCAGCAGCTTGGCCTGCACGTCGGCCGGCAGTTTCAGGTGCTCGGCACGGATCGGCCGGGCGTGGCCCTTGGCCAGGTTGATCTGCCCTGCATCGCTGAAGATGTACTCACGCGTCAGCTTGGCCGCGTTCGGGTGCTTGGCGTACTTGTTGATGATGGTGGTGTAGCCGGAAATCACCGAACCATCGGACGGGATCAGCACTTCGAAGCGCTTGGGGTCGATCTGCTCGCGGTAGCTCAGGCCGTTGAAGTCCCACACCACGCCGACTTCGATCTCGCCCTTCTCGATGGTCTGGATAGTCGGGTTGGCCAGCGACAGGCGTTTTTGCTGGGCCAGCTTGGTGAACAGTTGCAGGCCCGGCTCGATGTTCTTCTCGTCGCCCTTGTAGGCGATGGCGGCGGCCAGCACGCCGTTGGCGGCCTGGGCGGCGGTGCCTACGTCACCGATGGCGACCTTGTACTTGCCCTTTTCCAGGTCGTGCCAGCTGGTGGGGCGCTCGCCTTCCTTGACCAGGTCCTTGTTGATGATGAAGGCGATGGTGCCGGTATAGGCCAGCGCCCAGTGGCCGTCCTGGTCCTTGGCCCAGGCCGGGACCTGCTCCCAGGTGCTTGGCTTGTAGGGCTGGGTCACGCCCTTGCTGGTGGCGATCGGGCCGAAGGCGGCACCCACGTCGCCGATGTCGGCGCTGGCGTTTTCCTTCTCGGCATCGAACTTGGCCACTTCCTGGGCCGAGCTCATGTCGGTGTCGCTGTGCTTGAGGCCGTACTTGCTCGCCAGGTCTTCCCAGGTGCCTTTCCAGTTGGCCCAGGCATCGGGCATGCCCACGCTGTTGACCGTGCCTTCCTTGCGGGCTGCATCTTCCAGGGCCTTGAGGTCTTCGGCCATGGCCGTGGTGCAGAACGCGATGGCCGAACCGAGCAGTGACGCCATGAACAACTTTTTCATCCGAAGCTCCTTGGGTGGGTGCCTTGCAATCGTTGTTATGTGGTGAAGCGGTGCCTGCCAACCGTTGGTCTAGGTCAGCAAACCTTGAGCCAAGGTAGGCCGGTTGCGTGACAGTTTGATGTAAGGGACGGGCCGCCAGGGTTCGCCGCAGGCCCTGGCAATACAGCGTAGACCAGATCGAAAGCCTTGATTCACGGGGGCTGGCCCGGATCTGGCAAGCCCCGGCAAAAGCCTTTGTCACAGGATGTTCATCAGCCGTGACTAGGCTTGCACTACGCTCCTTATGCCCTGTTCTGGGGCTGGACTAGTCCAGATAGGTAACCTTTGATGCAAGCGACGCCACCGCGTGCGGTAACAGCCATCTGCCATGCCCTGCAGGAGCAGATCGAACATGGCCTGCTGGCGCCGGGCGGCAAGCTGCCGGCCGAACGCAAGCTCAGCGAGGTGTTCGACACCACCCGCATCACCCTGCGCGAGGCACTGGTGCAGCTGGAGGCCCAGGGCCTGATCTACCGCGAGGAGCGGCGTGGCTGGTTCGTTGCCCCCGAACGGCTGACCTACGACCTGATCGAGCGCAGCCACTTCCATGCGATGGTGCGTGACCAGGGGCGGTTGCCCAGTACCGAGCTGCTGTCGGCGCGGCTGCAACCGGCCCCGGCGGCCATCTGCGCGCGCCTGCGCCTGCCGGCGCTGTCCAGCGTGGTGCGGATCTGTCGTTTGCGGCGGATCGACGGACGGGCGGTGTTGTATGCCGAGCATTACCTCAACCCGAGGTACTTCCCTGGGATTCTCGAACAGGACCTGGCGCAGTCGCTGACCGAGATTTATGGCCGGGAGTACGGCATTCAGTATGGTCAGGTGTGTTTCGAAATTCTGCCGACCGCCTTGCCGGTGGAGGCTGCCAGTGCGCTGAAAGTGTCAGCGGGCAGCCCGGGGCTGCATATCACCCGGGTCAACAGCGATCAGCGTGGGCGCTTGATCGACTGCGACCTGGAGTATTGGCGGCACGATGCGATCCGTATTCGCGCCGAGGCGGGGTAAGGTGAACATCGCGGGGCAAGCCCGCTCCCACGCTGTCGTCATGCTTATCATTGCGTGGGAGCGGGCTTGCCCCGCGAAGCGATCTAGCTGGTAACGTCGCTTCCAGCCATTGCCCCACCGCCCGCCGTCACCACCTGCACCGACAACCGCGGCGTCGCCAAGTCCAGCCCAGCCTCGTCGAGCTGGCGCTTCAACGCCAGGTTGAACGCCCGCGACACCTCCCATTGCTTGATCGGCGCGGTCTTGAACCGCGCCCGCAAGATCGCCGAACCCGACTCGAAACTCTCCACCCCCTGCAGCTCCAGCGGCGACCAGATGTTGCGGCGCATCAACGGGTCGCTGCGCAGCTTCTGGCCGACCTCGCGGACCAAGGTGATGGCCTGGTCGATGTTCATGTTGTGAGGAATCGCCACACGGAAGATGGCGTAGCCGAACTCGCGCGAGTAGTTCTTGATGCTCTTGATCTCGCTGAACGGGATGGTATGCACGATGCCGTCGATGTCGCGCAGGCGCACGGTGCGGATGGTCAGGCCTTCCACGGTGCCGAGATGGCCGCCGACATCCACATAGTCATCGATGGCCAGCGAGTCCTCGATGATGATGAACAGCCCGGTGATCAGGTCGGCGACCAGCGACTGGGCGCCGAAACCGATGGCCAGGCCGATGACCCCGGCACCGGCCAGCAATGGCGTGACGTTCATGCCCATGTTGGCCAGGGCGACGATCACCGCGATGATGAAGATCGCCACGAACATCACGTTGCGGATCAGCGGCATCATGGTCTGTGCGCGGGCGTTGGCCTGGCCCCGGCGCGAGCGCACCAGGGAGTGGTGCACGGCGGTGTCGGCAAGGATCCACACCAGCCAGGCGACGATCAGGGTGCCCGCCAGGCCCAGCAGGCGCAGGCTGATCTCGTGGCCGTCGCCTTCGGCGAAGTCGATCATCGACAGGCCCCACACGCGCAACCCCAACTCGATGAAGGCCAGCCAGATGAGCAGGTGCACCAGGGCATAGCCGAAGTTGCGCAATCGTTCGGTATACACCGCCTGGCGCTTGTTGGCGCGTTTAGGGTTGGCGGCGTGGCGGCGCACCAGGCCGTTGAGCACCATGCACACCACCACCAGCACCGTGCACATCAGCGATTGGCGCAGGGCGGTGCTGGTGTCGCCGGCGGAGACGAAGGTGGCGAACAGCGAGACCGCTACCAGCAGCAGCGCCGGGATGAACCAGAAACTGCCGAGGATCTCGATGGTGTCGCTGAGGGTGCGTCGGGTCAGGCGTCGGCTCAGCGGCTGGTTGCGGATCAGGTGGGCGATCGGGCGGCGGAAGCGCAGGATGAATAGCCCGGTGCACAACGCGGCGAAGACGTTGGCCAGGGTGGCCAGGCCATGGGCCAGGTGGCTGCCCAGGGCGGTCGTCAGGCGTGGGTCGCTCATCGCCTCGCCGAACGCGGCGAAACTGCCGATCAGCCACAGCGGGCGGAACGCCTGGTGGCGCAGGATGTGCAGGGCGCGGTGGCGGTGCGGGCCGTCGAGCAGCGAGAAGGCGATCACGCAGATCGCCGAGAACAGCGTGCCGACCACCAGCGCATAGGCCAGCACCATGGCCATGGATTTACCCAGCGACGGTGGCAGGGCGAAGCTCAGGTAGACGGTGAACACCAGCGCCACCAGCCACGGCCCGAGCTTGCGCAGGGCAAAGCGGACCAGGTCCCAGGTGCGTGGGTGCTGGGGCAGTTCCTCGGTCAGGCCGAAGCGTACCCGCACCCGGTGGCCGATCCAGTTGAAGGCGTAGGCCAGCAGGCTCCAGACGGCGATGACCGCAGCGAAACCGAAGAGAATGGCCGGCCATTGGTGCACCGGCACCATCAGCGCGGTGAGTTCGTCCTGGGCCTGGCTGATTTCCTGCGCCCAGCGGTTGAACGGGCTGGCGTCACCGCTGAACTGCTTTTCGAAGTCATGCAGGGCGCCACCGATCAGGCCGAGCACACCTTGTTCGACGGTGGGTTGCGATTGTTTGCTGGCGTCGCGCAGCTTTTTCAGGTCGGCCAACAGCTTGGCGCGCTGTTGGTCGTTTTCCAGGTTCTTGATCACCTCGTCCAGCGACTTGCCCAGCGGCTCCGTGGCCTCGGGCTGGGCGGGCGTGCTGGAGCCAAGCAGGCTCGGCAGGCCGGCGGCGTGCACCGGGGTGACGAACAGGAACAGCAGCAGGAACAGGCAACGCAGGAGGGCAGGCACCGGGAAATCTACCTCAGGTCAAACGATTGACCGAGTGTAGAGGTTTATGTGGGCAGTTTCTCCAGGATCTTCCAGCAGGTGAGGCCGAAGATGCCCAAGGTGCCGATCCACATCATCAGCACGCCGATATTGCGCTCGCGCAGGCTGAAACCGATGGTCAGCAGCATGAGAAACCCGAATACCGGGATGAACAGCGACAGGAACGGGGACATGGTGCGGCAATCCTTGTGCTTGATGGGCCATGTATCAAGCATAGCGCTTTGCCAGCGAGGCGGATTGACCGGGGGCAGGTGGTTGCCAATGCGGGCCTCATCGCTGGCAAGCCAGCTCCCACAGCTACAGCGCAACCCTGTGGGAGCCGGCTTGCCGGCGATGAATTTGACGCGGTCTCAGGGCAGTTCGTGGCTGCGGTAGAAGGCAGTGAGCACCTTCACCAGGTGGGCCAGGTCATGGCTGCCGCACAGCTCGCGGATCGAGTGCATGGCGAAGGTCGGCAAGCCGATGTCGACCGTGCGCACGCCCAGGTTGCCGGCGGTGATCGGGCCGATGGTCGAGCCGCAGCCCATGTCGCTGCGTACCACGAAGCTCTGCACCGGCACTTCCTCGGCCATGCACAGGTGGCGGAAGAACCCGGCGGTTTCGCTGTTGGTGGCGTAGCGCTGGTTGTTGTTGACCTTGATCACCGGGCCGGCGTTGAGCTTGGGCCCGTGGTTGCCGTCGTGCTTGTCGGCGTAGTTGGGGTGCACGCCGTGGGCGTTGTCGGCCGAGATCATCAGCGAGCGCTGCACGGTACGCACGTAGGCGTCACCTTCGGGCAACAGGCGCTGCAGGGTCTGTTCGAGCATCGGGCCGTCGGCGCCGCAGGCCGAGCAGGAGCCGACTTCTTCGTGGTCGTTGCACACCAGCAGGCAGGTTTCGTCGCTGTCGGCGCCCAGCAGCGCCTGCAGGCCGGCATAGCAGGACAGCAGGTTGTCCAGGCGGGCGCCGGCGATGAAGTCGCCGTTCAGGCCGATCAGTGCCGCGTCCTGGGTGTCGTAGAAGCTCAACTCGTAATCGAGTACCACGTCGGCGTTGAGGTCGTGCTCGCGGGCCAGTTGCTCGGTGAGCAGCGCGCGGAAGTCGACGCGCTCGTCGCCTGCCACCTGGGCCAGGATCGGCGGCAGTTCGGTCTGCGGGTTGATCATCCAGCCTTCGTTGGCGGTGCGGTTGAGGTGGATCGCCAGGTTGGGGATCACCGCGATCGGCAGCTTGAAGTCGATCAGCTGGCTTTCGACCTTGCCGTCACGGCGGAATGTGACCCGCCCGGCCAGCGACAGGTCGCGGTCGAACCACGGGGCGAGCAGGGCGCCGCCATAGACTTCGACGCCCAGCTGCAAGAAGCCCTGGCGCTGCAGTTCGGGCTGCGGCTTGACCCGCAGGCAGGGGCTGTCGGTGTGGGCGCCGACCATGCGGATGCCGCTCATCAGCGGCGAGTGCTTGCCGAGCTTGATGGCGATGATCGAGGAGTCGTTGCGGGTCAGGTAGTAGCGCCCGCCAGGCACCGTGGCCCAGCTGTCGCGTTCGTCCAGGTGCTGGAAACCGGCGGCTTCGAGGCGCTGCACGAGGCTTGCGGTGGCATGGAAGGGCGTCGGGGAGGCCTTGAGGAATTCAATCAGGCCGGCGTTCAGGGCATCGCGCATAAGTCACTCCAATTCGAGCTTCAAGCCGCAAGCTGCAAGCTTCAAGCAAAGGCGGTCAGCAGCGCAAGCGTGCACGCGACCTGCCTTGGCTTTAGCTTGCAGCTTCTAGCTTGAAACTTGCAGCTTAAAAAGGCGCCGGGCACTCGAACTTCAACCGCTGCCCGGACACCGGGTGGGTAAAGCTCAGCATCGAGGCATGCAGGCACAGCCGTTCATGGGCGGCCAGCGCTTCAGGGTTGGCATACAGACGGTCGCCCAGCAGCGGATGGCCGATCGACAGCATGTGCACGCGCAACTGGTGCGAGCGCCCGGTGATCGGCGTCAGCTCGACCCGGCAATGCTCGCCGCAGCGTTCGACGATGCGCCAGAAGGTCAGGGCGTGCTTGCCTTGCTCATGGTCGACCACGTGGCGCGGCTTGGTCGGCGGGTCGTAGCGCAGCGGCAGGTCGATGCTGCCGCTGTCCAGCTGCGGTTGGCCCCAGCACAGCGCGGTGTAGGCCTTTTCCGTCTCACGGTCGTGGAACTGGCGCGACAGTTCGCGGTGGCTGTCGGCGTCACGGGCCAGCAGGATGATCCCCGAGGTTTCCCAGTCCAGGCGGTGGACGATCAGCGCGTCGGGGTAGCCGTTTTCCTGCAGGCGGGTGATCAGGCAGTCCTTGTTGTCATCGGCACGGCCTGGCACCGACAGCAGCAGGGTCGGCTTGTTGATCACCAGGATGGCGGCGTCTTCGTGAAGGATCTGGATGTTCGACAGCGGCATGTTCGGGCGTTCTCTGCAAAGCATTGTGGGAGCGGGCTTGCCCCGCGATAGCGTCAGATGGCCATCGCGGGGCAAGCCCGCTCCCACACGGTATACCTGGGGCTGCTGAAAACTCAGCGATCAGGCAGGGTGATGTTCAGTTCCAGAATCGAGCAGCTGCCCTGGTTTTCCAGTTCGATCTGCACGTCATCATTGCCGATGTTGACGTACTTGCGAATCACCTCGACCAGTTCCTTCTGCAGGGCTGGCAGGTAGTCCGGGGTGCTGCGCTGGCCACGCTCGTGCGCCACGATGATCTGTAGACGCTCTTTCGCTACCGACGCGCTGCTCTGTTTCTGTCTGCCACGAAAGAAGTCAAAAAGGTTCATGGTTTATTTGCCTCCAAACAGGCGTGCGAAGAATCCTTGCTTCGGCACTTCGATGAACCGCAGTGGCTTGGGCTTGCCCAGCAGGCGGTCGACGGTGTCGCTGTACGCCTGGCCGGCATCGCTCTGGTCGTCGAGGATGACCGGGATGCCCTGGTTGGACGCCTTGAGCACTGCCTGGGATTCGGGAATCACACCCAGCAGTTCGACCGAGAGGATTTCCTTGACGTCTTCGACGCCCAGCATTTCGCCCTTCTCGACACGCTCGGGGTGGTAGCGGGTAATCAGCAGGTGTTCCTTGATCGGGTCGTCACCTTTTTCCGCGCGCAGCGACTTGCTCGACAGCAGGCCGATCATGCGGTCGGAGTCACGTACCGAGGAGACTTCCGGGTTGGTCACGACGATGGCTTCGTCGGCGAAGTACATCGCCAGATGCGCACCTTTTTCGATCCCGGCCGGCGAGTCGCAGACCACGAACTCGAACTGCTCCTTGAGCTCCATCAGGACCTTTTCCACGCCTTCCTTGGTCAGCGCGTCCTTGTCGCGGGTCTGGCTGGCGGCCAGCACGTACAGGTTCTCGAGGCGCTTGTCCTTGATCAGGGCCTGCTGCAGGTTGGCTTCGCCGTTGACCACGTTGACGAAGTCGTACACCACGCGGCGTTCGCAGCCCATGATCAGGTCGAGGTTACGCAGGCCGACGTCGAAGTCGACGATGACAGTCTTGTGCCCACGCAGTGCGAGGCCGGTACCGATGGCGGCGCTGGTGGTGGTCTTGCCCACACCCCCCTTGCCGGAAGTAACCACGAGAATCTTGGCCAAGGTGTTTCACCCCTAAATAATCGGGACAGGCGTCCCTGCAAATACAAAAAAACGGCAACGGTAAAAAGTTGCGCTAAAAATGCCGGCAAGTATCCGTTAAAGACGGGTGATGTTCAACACGTCACCGGACAGGCTGACCTGCACGCCCGAGCCCCACAGCGGGTCGCGGCGCAGGTCTTCGCAAACTTTGTACTGGCCGGCGATGGAGACCATTTCTGCGGTCATCTGCTGGCAGAAGATGCGCGCCTTGGTATTGCCCTTGATCCCCGCCAGGGCCCGGCCACGCATGGCGCCGTACACATGGATGTTGCCATCGGCAAGAAGTTCCGCGCCCGGGCTGACGGAGCCGGTGACCACCAGGTCGCCGCCCTGGGCATAGATCTGCTGGCCGCCGCGCACCGTGGTGGTGATGATGCGCGTCGGGCGCACTTCGGGTTCGGCTGGCGCCGGTGGCGGTGGCGGTGGCGGTGGCGGTGCAGGTTCCGGCGCTTTCACCTCCGGCTCCGGCTCCAGCGGGCGCTCGCGGGCACCGGAAGGCGGCAGCACCGGCAGGTCGATGGCGATCGCCGCGGCGATGTCCTCGATGCGGTTGGCGCGGATCGCCAGGGTGCGCAGGCCATGATGGCGGCAGACGCGCATCAGCCCGGGCAGGTCGATGGCGCCCTCGTCAGGGGGCAGCTTGTCCAGCGCCAGCACCAGCGGCGTGTTGCTGAAGAAATTCGGCGCCTGCGCCACCTTGGCCGCCAGCTGGCGGTCAAGGGATTCGAGGTCGTTGCGCGCCAGTTCCAGCACGGTGATGGCAAGCATGCTGCCCTTGAGCTGGAACACGGGGGCGTTGTCGGGTGTCTGGTTAGGGCTCATGGTCTGCATAGACGGCTTGTTGCGAGAAAAGTGCCCTGACTTATAGCGATAAGACCGATTGCCCGCAACCGATGTAGAATGCTCGGCCCTTGTCTTGCCGGAAGCTTCAATGGAACGCCCGCGTTTTCGCCGCCTATTCCTCCACCCGCGCTTCTGGGCCCTGTGGCTTGGCCTGGGCCTGTTGTGGCTGGTCGCCCAGTTGCCCTACCGCGCCTTGCTCGGGCTCGGCCGCGCCCTCGGTGCGCTGATGTACCGGGCGGCCGGCGAACGCCGCCGGATTGCCGCGCGCAACCTCGAATTGTGTTTCCCCGAGCTTTCCAGCGACGAACGGCAGCGCCTGCTCAAGGAAAATTTCGCCTCCACCGGCATCGCCTTCTTCGAAATGGCCATGAGCTGGTGGTGGCCACAGGCCCGCCTGGCCCGCCTGGCGCACATCGAAGGCATCGAACACCTGCAGGCTGCCCAGCGTGATGGCGAGGGCGCGATCCTCATGGCCGTGCACTTCACCACCCTGGAGATCGGCGCCGCGCTGCTGGGCCAGGTGCACACCATCGACGGCATGTACCGCGAGCACGGCAACCCGGTGTTCGACTTCATCCAGCGCCGTGGCCGCGAGCGCCACAACCTCGATTCGCTGGCGGTGGAGCGCGACGATGTGCGCGGCATGCTCAAGCTGCTGCGCAAGGGCCGGGCGATCTGGTATGCGCCCGACCAGGACTACGGCATCAAGCAGAGCATCTTCGTGCCGCTGTTCGGCATCCCGGCCGCCACCGTTACCGCCACCAGCAAGTTCGCCCGCCTGGGCAAGGCCCGGGTGATCCCCTTCACCCAGAAACGCCTGGAAGATGGCAGCGGCTACCGCCTGGTGGTGCACCCGCCGCTCGAAGGTTTCCCGGGGGAGACCGAAGAGGCCGACTGCCTGCGCATCAACCATTGGGTCGAAGGCGTGCTGCGCGAGTGCCCGGAGCAATACCTGTGGGCGCATCGGCGGTTCAAGTCGCGGCCCGAAGGCGAGCCGCGGCTGTACGACAAGAAGAAAAAATGACAAAGCATCGCGGGGCAAGCCCGCTCCCACGCTCTGGACTGCCCCCAAGAGTTGGATTGATTTCCAACTTTTTTGAGAGGAGTCAAGAGCGTGGGAGCGGGCTTGCCCCGCGATAGCGACTCCAGGAAGGAACCATGACCCCAACCACCGGCCTGATCCTCTCCGGCGGCGGCGCCCGCGCCGCCTACCAGGTCGGCGTGCTCGCCGGCATCGCCGAACTGTTGCCGCCCGGCGCGACCAACCCGTTCCCGGTGATCGTCGGCACCTCCGCCGGCGCCATCAACGCGGTCAAGCTGGCCAGCGGCGCCACCCGCTTCGCCGAATCGGTGCAGCACCTGACCACGTTCTGGCAGAACTTTCGCAGCCACCTGGTGCTGCGCAGCGACTGGCCCGGGGTAATCCGCCAGGCCACTCGCTTCGTCGGTCACAGCCTGCTCGGCCTGGGCGGCCAGGTGCCGGTGGCCCTGCTCGACAGCCGCCCGCTGCGCAAGTTGCTGCACCAGCACCTGGACCTGGACGGCATTGCCCATTCGCTGGCCGCCAACCAGCTGCGCGCCATCGCCGTGACCGCCTTCGGTTATGAGTCCGGCCAGGCGGTGACCTTCTATCAGGGCCGCGACACCATCGAGCCCTGGCTGCGCCACCGGCGCATCGGCATGCCCACGCCGCTGACCATCGACCATCTGTTGGCCAGTTCCGCCATCCCGCTGCTGTTCGCCCCGGTGCGCCTCGGCGAGGAGTTTTTCGGCGACGGTGCGGTACGGCAGTCGGCGCCGATCAGCCCGGCCCTGCACCTGGGGGCCAGCCGTGTGCTGGTGGTGGGCGTCAGTGGCAACCCACAGCGCCCGGCGCCGCCGTTGCCCACCCAGCGGGTGTTCAGCGGCCAGCAGCCGAGCCTGGCGCAAATCGGCGGGCACATGCTCAACAGCACCTTTATCGACAGCCTCGAAGACGACATCGAGCTGCTGCAACGCCTCAACCACCTCAGCCATATGTTGCCGGCGCACCTCGATGCCCGGCGCCTGGGGCTGGCGCCGATCGAGGTGCTGGTGGTGGCGCCAAGCCAGCCGCTGGACGAGATCGCCGCGCGGCATCGACGCGAGTTGCCGGCGGCGCTAAGGCTGTTCCTGCGCGGGCCGGGGGCGACCAAGACCAGCGGGGCGGGGGTGCTCAGCTACCTGCTGTTCGAGGCGAGCTATTGCAGCGAGCTGATCGAGCTGGGGCGCAAGGATGCCTTGGCCAAGAAGCGCGAGTTGTGCCAGTTCCTGGGGATCTGACAAAGCATCGCGGGGCAAGCCCGCTCCCACGTTGCAAACACCGTGGGAGCGGCGGTGCGCCGCTGCGACTTGCCCCGCGATGATGCTTACTCGGCGATCTGCAACTTGCGCGCCTGGGTGTACACGTACCGCAGCTTTTCATACTCGAACGGCGAGTTGGTCTGGCCATAGCTGAAGTTGGTGCTGTTGCGCTTGTCGATGGCCCGCATCAGCGTGATCTCCGGGTGCTCTTCGGCAGACTCCGGCACGTCCAGGTAATTGACCGCCTGCTCGCCCACGTAGTCCACCACCAGCCCGGTGGTGTCGCGCAGGTTCGACGGCCCCAGGATCGGCAGCATGATGTACGGCCCTTCCGGCACGCCATAGAAGCCGAGCGTCTGGCCAAAGTCCTCGCTCTGGCGCGGCAGCCCCATGCTGGTCGCCGGGTCCCACAGCCCGCCGACACCGAGGATGGTGTTGAACATCAGCCGCGCGGTGATTTGTGCCGAGCGCTTGGCCTTGAGCTGGAACACGCTGTTGAACAGGTTCGGCACATCGCCCAGGTTGTTGAAGAAGTTGTTCACCCCGGTGCGTACGAAGCTTGGGGTGATGTAGCGGTAGCCATCGACCACCGGCAGGAACACCCACTGGTCGAAGCGGTAGTTGAAGTGGTAGATGCGCCGGTTCATCGCTTCCAGCGGGTCATAGATGTTCAACGCCGCCAGGGTCGAGCGCTCGAACTCGCGCTGGTCCAGGCCCGGGTTGAACTTGAGTTCGCGCAGCGGATCGATGAACCCATCGGGTTCTGCCGTGAGGCTCGGGGCCTTGTCGGCCTCGATCACGCTGGCCCGGGGCGCGACTTCTTCGGCCAGGGCGCAGCCGCTGGCGAGCAGGGCGGTGACGAGCAGCAATCGGTTAACCACGGAAGAACTCCAGCATGGCGTCGCTGTTGACGCGGTAATTGAGGTTGCCGCAGTGGCCGCCATGGGGGTACAGGGTCAGGCGCTCGC
The DNA here is from genome assembly GCF_009650555.1 of Pseudomonas sp. EMN2. Classification (NCBI taxonomy): domain Bacteria; kingdom Pseudomonadati; phylum Pseudomonadota; class Gammaproteobacteria; order Pseudomonadales; family Pseudomonadaceae; genus Pseudomonas; species Pseudomonas sp. EMN2. The sequence goes on along the minus strand of NZ_VZZR01000043.1, from coordinate 17,786 downwards.
CGAACACCCGGCGCATGAAACCGATGTCGCCGGGGCCGAGGATCACGTCGTCGGCGTTGTGCATCACGGCGATCTTCGGGCTTTCGTGCAGGTAGTCGGCGAGGGCATACAGGCTGACCTGATCGTTCAACTGCAGCAGGCTGTTGCCGCCGGTACGCGCGCGCCACATGGGGATCACCTGCTCGGTCAGGTAACAGTCGAAATCGCACTGCAGGGCACGCTTGAAGAACGGCGTGAGGCTGGTGGTTTCGGTGATCGGGTACTTCGGCGGAATGATCAGGCCGCGGCGGTTGATCAGGTCGGAGGTGAAGGCGATGTCGGCTGCCGAGAAGCGGAACGAGGTGCCGATCAGCATGGCCATCTGTTCGTTGGACAGGTGCTGGCGCGACTGCTGGAAGTCGTACAGCAAGGCTTCGTTGAGGTCGATGTAGCCCTTGTCCTGGAAGTAGCGGGTGAGCTTCTCCAGCATCAGCTCGTAGAACGTGGTGCTCTTGTCGATGCCCTTGACCCGGGTTTGCACCAGTTTGTCCAGGTTGCTGATCGAGGTGTACAGGTTGACCGGCGGGTTGAGCAGCAGCACCCGCTTGAAGTTGAAGCTGCGCCGGGTTTCGTCCAGCTTGCTGACGAACGCGGCATCCAGCGCCCCCAGGCTGTAGCCCGTCAGGTAGTACTCGCTGACCGGCAGGCGCGGGTGCTGGGCGCGCACCGCCTGCATCACCCGGTACAGGTCCTTGGCATCCTCGGCGCTCACGCCAGGCGTGGCAAAGCGCGAGGCCGCGCTCATGAAGTCGTAGCTGGTCGGCGAGGACAGCTGCACCACGTGGTAGCCGGCCTGATAGAACAGTTTTTTCAGGTATTCGTTGATCGAGCTGAAGTAGGGCGCGCCGGTACCGGCGATCAGGAAGATCAGCGGCGCCTCGTGGTCCTGCTGGGCCAGGCGGTAGCGCAGCTTCTTCACCGACCAGAAATTGTCCGGCAGGGTGAACTCGCGTTCCGGGCGCAGGGTGAGGCTGTAGTCGTCCTGGTCGATTTCATCGTCGCTGGGCAGCGTCGGGCGCTGCTCGGGCGGCGTGGTGGCGATGGTCGCCTCGAACGGGTTGGTCAATGGGTAGCCGTAGCTCGCGGCATCGATATCCCGCGCCGAAGCGGCCGCAGCCATGAGCAGGCCACCGAGCAGCGCGGCGAGGCGCAAAGATCGAAGCATGTAGTCCCCCAGAAAAACGCAAGGTCGTGCAGTTTGTACGCAGGCTAGGACCATGGTCGACCCGGCAAAGTTGCCTGCCGTTCATACCTTTGTCGCACCAGATGTTGTTGTCCACGGCAATGCCTGTGTTGTGCAACATAGCCGTTGGGCCATGATTTTGCCTTACATCGGCCCCTGAGCGATCATTCACGCTTTCGATTGCCGCTATTGGAGAACCGGATGTCCCGTTCGTGGCCGCTGATTGCCTTGCTGCTGTTCCTGCCGCTGTGGCTGGCCGCCAGTTATGGCGTGCGTTATGGCTTGATGGAAGCGCCCCAATGGGTCGGATTGTGTGCGCAGCCGGGGGAAATCTGGCAGTGCCAGGTGCGCTCGCTGCTGGGGTTGGGCATTCATTTCCAGGTGATCGCCTGGAGCGCGTTGGGGCTGGCGCTGGTCGCCCAACTGGTTGTGGGCCGTCTGGGTGGGTGGCTTGCCGTGCTGGCGCTGGTGTTAGGGCTGCCGGCGCTGGTGCTGTATACCGCGAGCATCGCGGTGTTTGCGGTGGTGCTGGCAGGCCTGCGCTTGGTCAGGTGATTACCGGATTGCTGGGTCGGGCCTGGAGGATGGCGGGCTGAAACCTCAACTCAGCACGTGATCCACCGGCTCCAATGCCGGCGGCAAAGGCTCATGCCCGAGCGCCGCCAGCACATCGCGTTCGATAGTGCGTACCAGCGCATCGGTCGGCAGGTCGTTCTCATCCCGGCCGAACGGGTCTTCCAGCTCGTTGCCGATGGCATCCAGGCCGAAGAACGTGTAGCTGACGATGGTGGTGAACAGCGGCGCCAGCCAGCCCAGCGGTTCGGCCAGGGCGAACGGCAGCAGCAGGCAGAAGATATAGATGGTGCGGTGCAGCAGCAGGGTGTAGGGGAATGGCAGCGGCGTGCCCTTGATCCGCTCGCAGGTGGCCTGCACCTCCGACAGGCCCGACAGGCGCTGTTCCAGGGTGGTGTAACGGAACTCGCTGATCAGCTGTTGCTGAGCCAGCCGCGAACATTGCGCACCGATGTCCTGGAGGATGCCGTTGCACAGATTGTGCGGGGTCAGCGGTGCTTGCTCGGCCAACCAGGGGCGGGCGGCGTGCAGTTCGTCCTCATTGCGCAGCCGGGCATTCAGGGCATGGGCAAAACCGCACAGGCTGCGCAACATCGCCGCGCGCAGTTGCGCATCCTCGATCACCACGCTTTCACGCACGAACGAACGCACCTCGATGATCATCCGCCCCCAGGCCTTGCGCCCTTCCCACCAACGGTCGTAGCAGGCGTTGTTGCGAAAGCTCATGAAGATCGACAGCGACAGCCCGAGCAGGGTGAACGGCGTGGCGCTGACCGGGTAGAACAACGCCGGGTAGTGCCGCTCGATCAGCACGATCAGTGCGGCCAGCAGGGTGACCATCAGGCAGCGCAACGCGATGCGCTTGACGATCGAGCCCCTGAGGGTGAACAGCACACGTAGCAGGTCGGGGCGGGAGTGGACGATCAAGAGGGGTTCCCGAGGCGGCCGTTCAGCCGCCGGTCATGTTCATGAAACGCAGGATCTGCACCTCGCCACCCACTTCGAAGTGATGGCGCCAAGGCTTGAGCTGCATGGCCTCGCGGATGGCCTTGTCGAGGCGGGCACTGTCGCCGGGGTGCTGGCGCAGCACCTGCTTGAGGTCCAGCGAGTGCTCGTTGCCCAGGCACAGCAGCAGGCGGCCTTCGACGGTCAGGCGCACGCGGTTGCAGGTGGCACAGAAGTTGTGGCTGTGGGGCGAGATGAAACCGACCCGGGTGTTCGGCGCTTCGGCCAGGCGCCAGTAGCGGGCCGGGCCTTGGGAGGATTCGGCCGATTCGATCAGTGTGAAGTGCCCGGCCAGGCGCTCGCGCACATCGTCGCTGGAACAGTAGGACTCGCCGCGCTGGTGTTCGCTGATCACCCCCAGGGGCATTTCCTCGATGAACGAGATGTCCAACTCGCGGTCGATGGCGAAGCGCACCAGGTCGACGATCTCGTCGTCGTTGCGGCCCTTGAGCACCACGGCGTTGAGCTTGGTGCGACGAAAGCCGGCGGCGCGCGCGGCATCGATGCCGGCGATCACCTGCTGCAGGTCACCGGTGCGGGTCAGGGCGCGGAAGCGCTCGGGGTCGAGGCTGTCGAGGCTGATGTTCAGGCGCGACACGCCGGCATCGAACAGCGGCTGGGCCAGGCGGCCGAGCTGCGAGCCATTGCTGGTCAGGCACAGTTCACGCAGGCCGGGCAGGGCGGCGATACGTTCGCAGAGCCCGACGATGCCCTGGCGGACCAGGGGTTCACCGCCGGTCAGGCGGATCTTGCGGGTGCCCAGGGCGACGAAGCGTTCGGCCACTTGATAGAGCTCTTCGAGGCTGAGGATCTGCTGGCGCGGCAAAAACTGCATGTCCTCGGCCATGCAGTAGACGCAACGGAAATCGCAACGATCGGTGACCGACATCCGCAGGTAGTCGACCTTGCGGTTGAAACCGTCGATCAGGGCCTGGGGGTTCTGTTCCACGTGGGCGCTCGAAGGGCTGGGGGCTATGCAATCCAAGCTATCGCCTGGGGCCAGACCCGTCAAATCGCTTTCCCTGACCGCTTGATCAATGGCCTCTATCAAGACTGCAACGAATGAACCTGTGGGAGCGGGCTTGCCCCGCGAGAGGCCAGCCCAGGCTTCGCAAAACCATGATCGATACGGCCTATCACCCCGTCAGACATTTCGATTGGACGCCCCCACGCCACCCTCCATAGGCTGGAAAAAAGCAGCGGACAACGTGATCCGCCGCACCTTTACCATGCCCGCGTGAGGATTGACCGCATGAGCCAGGACGAACACATCAGGGACTACAAGGGGCCGGCCGCCGGCTGGGGCGCGCTCAAGAGCGTGACCAAGAGCTGGCTGGGCAGCGAGAACGCCTTCAAGAACCTGCGGGCCATGCTCAAGACCAACCAGAACGGCGGCTTCGACTGCCCCGGTTGCGCCTGGGGCGAGTCGCCGGAAAGCGACATGGTCAAGTTCTGCGAGAACGGCGCCAAGGCGGTCAACTGGGAAGCCACCGGCCGCTCGGTGGACCCGGCTTTCTTCGCCAAGTACAGCGTCAGCGCGCTGCTGGAACAGACCGACTACTGGCTTGAGTACCAGGGCCGGCTGACCCACCCGATGCGCTATGACGCGGCCACCGACCACTATGTAGAAACCAGCTGGGACGAGGCCTTCGCCCTGATCGGCCAGCACTTGAACAGCCTCGACTCGCCCGACCAGGCCGAGTTCTACACCTCGGGCCGGGCCAGCAACGAGGCGGCGTTCCTCTATCAGTTGTTCGTGCGCGCCTACGGCACCAACAACTTCCCCGACTGCTCGAACATGTGCCACGAAGCCAGCGGCGTGGGCATGTCGCAAACCCTCGGCGTGGGCAAGGGCACCGTGGTGTTCCATGACCTGGAGCTGGCCGACGCGATCTTCGTCATCGGCCAGAACCCCGGCACCAACCACCCGCGCATGCTCGAACCGCTGCGCGAGGCGGTCAAGCGCGGTGCCCAGGTGGTGTGCTTCAACCCGCTCAAGGAGCGCGGGCTGGAACGCTTCCAGCACCCGCAGCACCCGCTGGAGATGCTCAGCAATGGCTCCGAGTCCACCAGCACCGCGTACTTCCGCCCGGCGCTGGGCGGCGACATGGCGGCCATGCGCGGTATCGCCAAGTACCTGTTGCAGTGGGAACGCGAAGCGCAGCTCAACGATGAGCCGCCGGTGTTCGACCATGCCTTCATCGCCGAGCACACCAGTGGGGTCGAGGATTACCTGGCCGTGGTCGATGCCACGCCCTGGGCGCATATCGTCGAGCAGTCCGGCCTGACCAAGGCCGAGATCGAGCTGGCGGCACGCATGTACCGCAAGGCCGAACGGGTGATCATGTGCTGGGCCATGGGTGTGACCCAGCACCGCCATTCGGTGGCGACCGTGCAGGAAATCGTCAACCTGCAACTGCTGCGCGGCAACGTCGGCAAGCCCGGTGCCGGCCTGTCACCGGTACGCGGCCACAGCAACGTGCAGGGCGACCGCACCATGGGCATCGACGAAAAACCCAAGGCGCAACTGCTCGACGCCCTGGAGAAGCGCTTCCAGTTCAAGGTGCCGCGTGCCCATGGCGACAACGCCGTGCTGGCGATCAAGGCCATGGAGGAGGGGCGGGCCAAGGTGTTCGTCGCCCTGGGCGGCAACTTCGCCCAGGCCACCCCGGACACGCCACGCACCCATGCGGCGCTGCGCAATTGCGCGCTGACCGTGCAGATTTCCACCAAGCTCAACCGTTCGCACCTGGTAACCGGGCGCGACGCGCTGATCCTGCCGTGCCTGGGCCGTACCGAGATCGATATCCAGGGCGAGGGCCCGCAGGGGGTGACGGTCGAAGACACCTTCAGCATGGTGCACATCTCCCATGGCCAGCTGAAACCGCGCTCGCCGCACCTGCGCTCGGAGCCTGCGATCGTTGCCGGCATGGCCAAGGCCACCCTGGGCAACACGCCGATCGACTGGGAATACGCGATTGCCGACTACGGCCGCATCCGCAGCATGATTGCCGATGTGATTCCGGGCTTTGCCGATTTCAACGAGCGCTTGCAGCATCCGGGCGGTTTCCACCTGGGCAACAACGCGGCAGACCGCAGTTTCCGCACCGCCACCGGCAAGGCGTGCTTCACCCCCAGCGCATTGCCCGAGCAGCTGGTCAACGACCAGGTGCTGGCCCGTGGCGACAAGCCCGACCTGATCCTGCAGACCCTGCGCTCCCACGATCAGTACAACACCACCCTGTACGGGCTGGATGACCGCTATCGCGGGGTGTTCGGCCTGCGCGAAGTGGTATTCGTCAACGAGGCCGATATCCGCCGCCTGGGTTTCGAGCCGGGTGAGCAGGTGGACCTGGTGTCGCTGTGGGCGGATGGCCGCGAGCGGCGGGTGTCGGGGTTCCGTCTGGTGGCCTATGACGTGCCCGAGGGGCAGGCGGCGGCGTACTACCCGGAGACCAACCCCTTGGTGCCGTTGGAGAGTTATGGCGACGGCACTTACACGCCGACGTCGAAGTTCGTGGCGATCAAGCTGGAGAAGGCCAGCGCGGGGAACCGGATCGCGGCGTCGAACACCTCTGCGTGATGTTGTGGGAGCGGCGGTGCGCCGCTGCGACTTGCCCCGCGATGGCGATGGTGGGTTCACTGATGTCATCGCGGGGCAAGCCCGCTCCCACGCGATGTGGTCGCGCGCCTCAGCGATGCACCGGATACGCCGTGGTGTACTTCATCTGTTCCATGGCAAAGCTCGAGGTGATGTTCGACAGCCCGTCGGTGCTGGTGATCAGTTTCTTGTAGAAGCGGTCGTAGGCGGCGATGTCGCCCACCACCACCCGCAGCATGTAGTCCCAGTCGCCGGACATGCGGTACACCTCCATCACCTCCTCGAACGCGGTCACCGTGGCGGCGAACTGCGCCAGCCAGGCGCTGTCGTGGCGCTGGGTCTTGAGCTGGACGAACACCGTCAGGCCCAGGCCCAGGCGCTGGGGGTCGAGCAGGGCGACGCGGCCGCGGATATAGCCTTCATCTTCCAGGCGCTTGACCCGCTTCCAGCAGGGGGTGGTGGTCAGGTTGACCGCTTCGGCCAGGTCCTTGAGGGAGATCGAGGCGTCGCGCTGGAGCAGGGTGAGGATGTGCTGGTCGAAACTGTCCATGTCGCTGTTGGGCTCCAGGCGAGAAAAAGTTTCCCGAGATTAGCCGTTGGCGGTGTTGCTTGGAATCGCCATGGCTCGTACAAGGTAAAAATGTTCTGGTTGGCGCCGGTCGGTGGCGCGATATGAGATAGTTGCGCTTTTCCACCCCTAGTCAATGGACCCGACCATGTCCGAAAAGCCGCGCAATTTCGCCACCCGCACCATTCACGCCGGCGAGCAGTCCAGCGTTGCCGACAACGCCATCTTCCCGGCCATCGTCACCTCCAGCTCGTTCATCAAGCGTGGCCTGGACGACAACCCCGAGTACGCCTACAGCCGCGTCAGCAACCCCACCCGGCATGCCTATGAGACCTGCGTGGCGGCCCTTGAGGAGGGTGTCGGCGCGGTGGCCTGTGCATCTGGCGTAAGCGCTACGGCCACGGTGCTCGAGCTGTTGTCCAAGGATGCCCACGTGGTGGTGATGAACGGCGTCTACGGCGGCACCTTCCGCCTGCTGGAAGACTACCGCGGGCGCACCTCGGGGCTGACCACCACCTACGTCGACCTCAACGACGTCGAGGCCGTGGCCGCGGCGATTCGCCCGGACACGCAACTGATCTGGATCGAGTCGCCGACCAACCCGCTGCTGCACCTGGTCGATATCAAGGCGGTCTGCGACCTGGCCCGCGCACGCGGCATCATGACCTGCATCGACAACACCTTCTGCTCGCCGTGGAACCAGCAGCCGATCACCTTGGGCGTGGACCTGGTGATGCACTCGGCGAGCAAGTACATCGGCGGCCATTCCGACCTGACCGGCGGCGTGGTGGTGGCGGCCAACGACGAGCTGCTGGGGCGCCTGCGCAAGATCAGCATGGCGGTGGGGGCGATCCAGGGGCCGTTCGATTGCTACCTGGCACTGCGCGGGCTGAAGACCCTCGACGTGCGCATGGAGCGCCAGAGCGCCAACGCCCTGCGCGTGGCGCAGTACCTGGAAGGCCACCCGCAGGTCGAGCAGGTGTATTACCCGGGGCTGGAAAGCCACCCGCAGCATGCGCTGTGCAAGCGCCAGATGCGCACCGGCGGGGCCGTGGTGGCCATTCGCATCAAGGGTGACCGGGCTGCGGTCAACCGCCTGGTCGAGGCGCTGCAGATCTTCGTCCTGGCCGATTCGCTGGGCGGGGTGGAGAGCATGATCAACCATTCCTGGAGCATGTCGCACAACTCGCTCAGCCCAGAGCAGAAGGGCGTGATGGGGATCAGCGAGAACCTGGTGCGGTTGTCGATGGGGATCGAGGATTATCGGGACTTGATCGAGGACCTGGATACGGCGCTCAAAGCATCCGCTTGAGGGCTGCTGACGTCATCGCGGGGCAAGCCCGCTCCCACGCATGTGGGGGCGGGCTTGCCCCGCGATCATTTTGAAAGGTTTACCGTTCAGGACTTGGGCGGATGGATGATCCGTTCGATCTTGTCCTTGATCAGCAGCCGCTCCTTGCGTAACAGGGTGACCTTGTCATCGGCGCTGCCGTTGCCTTCGGCAGCCACCACTTCCTTGTCCTTGGCGTTGTAGTCCTTGTGCAGCTTGTGCAGGTCCTGATTCTTGTCGATCAGGGCCTGGAACTGGTCGGCGCTAACGTGCAGGTCGGCGAGCAAATCGTGCGGAACTGGCATTTCTTCACCTCTTTCAGGGTTGGCGAACGGGCCTGAACCATGAGGATAGTCGCCTTTGCCCCAATGGGGGACTGGAGTAGGCTGTAGCGCATCCTCCCTCAGCCGGAACCTGCGCCATGCCCCACCTGAACCTGGAATACAGCGACAACCTGGGCGAACTCAACGTCGACCTGCTGCTGTTGCGCCTGAATCACGCCCTGGTGGGCAGCGGCCAGTTTGCCGACGAAGCCGACATCAAGAGCCGCGCCCAGGCCTTCGCCAAGTACCGGGTGGGCACGGCACCGGGTGAGCGTGCCTTCGCCCATGTACGCCTGGCGATCCTCAGCGGGCGCTCGGAGCAGGTGAAGCAGCAGTTGTCGGGCAGCCTGCTGGCGGTGTTGCAGGAAGCCATCCCCGCCCAGGCCGGGCTGGATATCCAGCTGTGCGTGGAGGTGCTGGACATCGACCGTGAGCCCTACGCCAAGCTGCGCCTGCCGGCTGAATAAACGCTGAATGAAACTTGTTTAATTGATGAAAGCTGCGTTCCGACCAATTGTTACCAAGTTTTTCACAAAAAATTGATGCTAGCCTTCCTAGAGTTCGGCCAACTTCCCAAGGTGCCCGCCCGGGCACCCTGGCCGCTCATGAACTCTACCTGCGAATGCCATGCTCAACATCAAATCCCTGCGGACTGAATGGGTCACGCTGCTGGCCAGCCTTTACCTGTTGATCGGCCTCAACGCCTTCCTCTGGCAGCACCTGCAAGCCATTGTGCCGCCCGGCATGGTGGGGCTGTGGCTGGGCTTGGCATTCGCCGTGATGATGTTGTTCGCCTTCAATCTCATATTGACCTTGTTGGCATTCAAGTATGTGTTGAAACCGATATTGATCCTGTTGTTCATGAGCGGCGCGGGCGTTGCCTACTTCATGAATCAATATGGCGTGCTGATCGATACCGGCATGTTCCGCAATGTCGCGGAAACCAACGTTACGGAAGTTCGCGACCTGCTGTCGATCAAGTTTGCGCTATATATCGTGCTGCTTGGTGTGCTGCCGTCGCTGTTGGTATGGAAGGCAAAGATCGCCTATCGCCCCTGGTACCGCGAAGTGCTGGGCAAATTGGTGGTGACGGGGGCCTGTGTGGCGGCGCTGGGCTCGGTGGCACTGGTCAACTACCAAGGGCTTGCATCGCTGTTTCGCAACCACCACGAACTGCGCCTGATGCTTACCCCTAGCAATATCGTCGGCGCGTCCATCGGTTATGTCAGCGAACAGTTGGTTACTGCAGCGCGGCCGTTCCAGCCCTACGGCACCGATGCCCGCCGCGATGCCGCCTGGCAGCACCATGAGCGCAAGTCGCTGACCGTGCTGGTGGTGGGTGAAAGTGCACGCGCCGAGAACTTTGGCCTGCTTGGCTATGCCCGCAACACCACGCCGAATTTGGCCAAGCAGCAGGGCCTGTTGAGTTTTACCGATGTGCACTCGTGCGGTACCGAAACCGCCGTGTCTGTGCCGTGCATGTTCTCCGGCATGACCCGCAAGGACTATGACGCCCGCGTGGCCAAGAACCGCGAAGGCCTGCTCGACATCCTCCAGCGCGCCGGCCTGGCCGTGCAGTGGCGTGACAACCAGTCCGGCTGCAAGGGCACCTGCGACCGCGTGCAGTTCATCGACGTGAGCAACCTCACCGACCCGACCCTGTGCGCCAACGGCGAGTGCCACGACGAGATCCTCCTGCAGGGCCTGGGCGAGCTGATCGACAACCTCGACAAGGACACCGTGCTGGTGCTGCACCAGATGGGCAGCCACGGCCCCGAGTACTTCAAACGCTACCCGGCAGGCAGCGAGCCGTTCACCCCGGTGTGCCGCAGCAATGCGCTGAACCAGTGCAGCCAGGCGGAAATCGTCAATGGCTATGACAACACCCTGGCCTATACCGACAAGGTGCTGGGCTCGCTGATCGATACCCTGCGCAGCAAGCAGGACAAGGTCGACACGGCGATGATCTACCTGTCCGACCACGGCGAGTCGCTGGGTGAATACAACCTCTACCTGCACGGCACCCCCTACGTGATGGCGCCAGACCAGCAAAAGCACGTGCCGCTGTTGACCTGGTTCTCCGACAGCTACAAGCAGGACTTCGGCCTGGACACCGACTGCCTGGCCAAGCTGCGCGACGCACCGCTGTCCCAGGACAACCTGTTCCACTCGATGCTCGGCCTGTTGCAGGTACGCACCGAGGTCTACCAGCAGTCGCTGGACATGTTCGCCAGCTGCCGGCCGTGGCTGGCGGCGGGGCGCTGAAGCACGGTGTAAACGCCATCGCGGGGCAAGCCCGCTCCCACGCCAACCCTGGAGAGCGTGGGAGCGGGCTTGCCCCGCGATGGAAAAGCCGGCAACCGCCCGGCACCATGGATGGCGCGAGGTTTCACCCCCAGGGGCCGCGCCGTATATACTGCGCGCCAATGTTAGTGGGAGAGCCTCGTGGCCATCGAAATTCACTGGATCCGTGACGACCAGACCCTGGCCGAGCACTGCCAAAGCTGGCGCGAACTGCCCTTCGTGGCGCTCGACACCGAATTCATGCGGGTCGACACCTTCTACCCGAAAGCCGGCCTGATCCAGGTGGGCGTCGGCGAGCACGCCTACCTCATCGACCCTTTGCTGATCAAGGACTGGCAGCCGCTGGCCGAGCTGCTCGACGACACTGCCGTGGTCAAGGTGCTGCACGCCTGCAGCGAAGACCTCGAAGTGCTGCTGCGCCTGACCGGCAAGCTGCCGCAGCCGCTGTTCGACACCCAACTGGCTGCCGGTTACCTGAACATCGGCTTCTCCATGGGCTACTCGCGCCTGGTGCAGGAAGTCCTGGGGCTTGAACTGCCCAAGGGCGAAACCCGCTCCGACTGGCTGCAGCGCCCGCTGTCCGATACCCAGGTGAGCTACGCCGCCGAGGATGCCGTGCACCTGGCCGAGCTGTTCAGCGCGCTGCGCCCGAAATTGTCCGACGACAAGTACGCCTGGGTCCTCGAGGACGGCGCCGAGCTGGTCGCCGCGCTGCGTCGTGAAGTCGAGCCGGAGACCCTGTACCGCGACGTCAAGCTGGCCTGGAAGCTGGGCCCTCAGCAGTTGGCCGTGCTGCGCGAGCTGTGCGCCTGGCGCGAGCGTGAAGCCCGCAGCCGCGACGTACCGCGCAACCGTATCCTCAAGGAACACTCGTTGTGGCCCATGGCCAAGGGCCAACCCGGCAACCTGCCGGCCCTGGGCAAAATCGAAGAGATGCACCCGCGTACCATCCGCCAGGACGGCGAGTTCCTCATCCAGCTGATCAAGCGCGCCGCCGGCCTGCCCGCCGAACAGTGGCCGCAGCGCCTGCCTGAGCCGCTGCCGATCGAGGCCGCCGGCATTCTCAAGCGCCTGCGTGCCATCGGCCAGGCCGAAGGCGAGCGCCTGCAGATCGCCCCGGAGCTGATGCTGCGCAAGAAGACCCTCGAGGCCCTGCTCAAGAGCGGCTACCCCGACGGCCCCTATCAACTGCCCGATTCGCTGCGCGGCTGGCGTCGCGAGCGTATGGGCCAGGCCCTGCTGGACGACCTGGCAGGCGCCGGAGAAGCTCAATGAAACGTATCTGCTCGATTTACAGAAGCCCACGCAAGAACGGCATGTACCTCTACGCGCTCAAGGCCGACGGCCTGGAACGCATCCCGGAAGGCCTGTTGCCGTTCTTCGGCACGCCGGTGCATGCCTTCGACCTGGTGCTGACCCCGGAGCGCAAGCTGGCCCGCGAGGACATCGTGAAAGTGCTGGAGAACCTCGACAGCCAGGGTTACCACCTGCAGATGCCGCCGCCGGACGAGGAGTACATCGAACACCTGCCCGAAGAGTTGCTGCGCCGCAACGACCCGGTCTGATTCGGGCGCACTCACCCTCATAGCTGCGGCCCGCCTGGCGGGCCGCTTTCGTTGTTTGCCAAGGTTGTGTTTCACATGCGCGTACTGATCGCTGAACAGGATCATGCCAACTACGCCCGCCTGCTCGGTGAGGCGGCACCGGACCTGGAGGTCCTGACCAGCGGCGACTCCGCCGAGCTGGCGCGCTTCGCCGCCGACTGCCCGGTGTGGCTGGGCCAGCCGGACCTGCTGGCCAGCCTGCTGCGCCAGGGCCATAAACCCGAGTGGATGCAATCGACCTGGGCGGGCATCACCCCGCTGCTGGCCGATGCGCTGCCGCGCGACTACCGCCTGACCCGGGCGGTGGGCATCTTCGGCCAGGTGATGGCCGAGTACATGCTCACCTACATGCTGGTGCACGAGCGCGAAGTGTTGTCGCGCCTGGTCAGCCAGGTCGAGCGGCGCTGGGACGACCGCCCCGGGCGCAGCCTGGAAGGGCGCCGGGTACTGGTCGTCGGCACGGGCGACATCGGTCAGCGGGTCGCCGAGTTCCTCATGCCCTTTGGCGTGACCCTGTACGGCGTGGCCAGCACTGCGCGCGAGCAGGCACCCTTCGTCGAGGTGGTCGGGCTCGACCAGTTGCCGCGCATGGTCGGGCAGGCCGATTACGTGCTCAACCTGCTGCCCGATACCCCGGCTACCCACGATCTCTATGACGCGGCGCTGTTCAAATGCTTCCAGCCCAGCGCATTGTTCATCAACGCCGGGCGTGGCGCGGCGGTGGTCGATGCGGACCTGGTCGCGGCGCTCAAGGAAGGCCATCTGGCCGGTGCGGTGATCGATGTTTGCCGGCAGGAGCCGTTGCCTCAACGGCACCCGTTCTGGACGGCCTGGGGGCTGCTGCTGACCGGGCACAGCTCGGCGCCGACCTCGCCGCCGGCGATGGTGCGCTTGTTCGTCGAGAATGTGCGGGCCTATGCAGCGGGGCAGGGGTTGCGCGGCGAAGTGGATTTCGCTCGAGGGTACTGAGGCTCCATCGCGGGGCAAGCCCGCTCCCACGCAGTCTCGGACTGCCTTTGGGGCCTGTCCATGTCGTGGGAGCGGGCTTGCCCCGCGATCGGGCTTACAGGCTGAACTCACCCTCAGCCGCCAGCTCGCTCAGCGGCCGGCGCGGGCTCGGCACTTCGCGGGCCTGCAGGCCCTCGGCCAGGGTCGCCTTGTCGCCCAGCTTGCCGATCGCGACCATCGCGTGCAGCGCGTAGCCTTCGGGGATCTTCAGCTCGCTGCGGGCCAGGTCCTGGTCGAAACCGGCCATGCCATGGGTGTGCCAGCCGCTGATGCTGGCCTGCAGCGCCAGGTGGCCCCAGGCGGAGCCGGTGTCGAAGGTGTGCCACAGCGCCGGCTTTTCTTCCTCGGAGCCCGGTGCGGCGAAGGTGGTCTTGGAAATCACCAGCACCAGCGCCGAAGCCTGCTGCGCCCAGCTGCGGTTGAACTCGTTGAGGATGCCCAGGTAGCGCTCCCAGCTCGGCGTGTCGCGGCGCGCATAGAGGAAGCGCCAAGGCTGCGAGTTGTAGGCCGACGGCGCCCAGCGCGCGGCTTCAAGGAAGCTCAGCAGGGTTTCCTGGCTGATCGGCTCGGCGGTGAAGGCGCGAGGCGACCAGCGGTTGATGAACTGCTCGTTGATGGCGTAGTCGGCGATACGAGGGGTGGCGCTCATGGCTGCTCCTGCAGTGGGCGGGGTAAAGACCGCACGCTACTGCGTCCGGCAAGCACTGACAAGCGGTCTGGCGTTGCCGCCGGACAGCCTCTAGACTGGCGCCGCCGCGCGCCGCGGATTCAAGTTGATTGCAGGAATACGTGTGATGATTGCCGACACCGCGCCCTTCTGGCGGCGCAAGACCCTCGAACAACTCGACCCGCGCGAGTGGGAGTCGCTGTGCGACGGCTGCGGCCTGTGCTGCCTGCAGAAGCTCGAGGACGAAGAAGACAACAGCGTCTATTACACGAGCATCGCCTGCAAACTGCTCGACCTCACCACCTGCCAGTGCAGCGACTACCCCAACCGCTTCGCCCAGGTGCCCGACTGCATCCAGCTCACCCCGGGCAAGGCCGACCAGTTCAAGTGGCTGCCGCCCACCTGCGGTTACCGCCTGGTCAGCGAGGGCAAGGACCTGCCGGCCTGGCATCACCTGGTCTGCGGCGACCGCGAGCAAGTCCACGAGCAGCGTATTTCCCGGTCCGGACGCATGCTCAGTGAAAACGATGTGGATGAAGACGACTGGGAAGATCACCTGATTTTCCGCGCTGGTTGAATCGCCCGGGCTTTCGCCTCTGGGGAACAAGGAGTTTTCTGTATGCGTCGCCCGCTGTTGCTGCTGCTTGGCCTGCTGGCCAGTTCCCAGGTACTGGCGAAGAAAGTCGACCTCGATTACCAGGTGCGCCTGCTGCCCCAGAGCGGCCAGGCCGAAGTGCGCCTGACCCTGGCCGACGGTAGCGTGGTACGCAGCCTGGACTTTGACCTGGGCCAGGGCGGCGCCTACAGCGACTTCCTCGCCGACGGCCAGTGGCAGGCCCAGGGCGGGCGCGGCGTGTGGCGCCCGGCCCCAGGCAAGACCAGCCTCAGCTACCGGGTGCTGCTCGATCAGGCGCAGCCTGGTGCCAGCCATGAGGCCCGTATTACCGCGCAGTGGGCGCTGCTGCGCGGCGAGCAACTGGTGCCGCCGGCGCGCCTTGACCAGCAGGACGGCACCGAACTGGTGGCGCGCCTGACCTTCGAATTGCCCGCAGGCTGGAAGAGCGTGGAAACCGCCTGGCCGCGCATCGGCCGGCAGAAATTCCGTATCGACGATGTTTCGCGCCTGTTCGACCGCCCCACCGGCTGGATGCTCGCCGGCAACCTCGGCAGCCGCCGTGCGCGCCTTGGCGAGACCGAGGTCACCGTGGCCGCGCCGCAGGGGCAGGGCATGCGCCGCATGGATACGCTGACCCTGCTGACCTTCGTCTGGCCGCAGCTGCAGGCGGTGTTCCCGCGCAACCCGCCCAAGCTGCTGCTGGTCGGCGCCCGGGACGGCATGTGGCGCGGCGCCCTGGCCGGGCACAACTCGCTGTACCTGTACAGCGGCGCCGCGCTGATCAATGACAGCGGCACCAGCCCGCTGCTGCGCGAGGTGGTGCAGCTCTTCGCACAGATCAACGACCGCGATGGCAGCGACTGGCTCGGCGAGAGCCTCACCGACTACTACGCCACCGAACTGCTGCGCCGGGCAGGTGGCATCAGCGATGACCGCTACCAGGCCTTGCAGGCCCGCCTGCACAAGCAGGGCGCCAAGGTGACCCAGCTCAAGGGCGCCAAGGCCGACGCCGCGCAAGTTGCCCGTGGGGTGTTGCTGTTGCAGGCGCTGGACCGCGAGATCCGCCTGCACAACCACGACAAGCGCTCCCTGGACGATGTCGCGCGGGCGCTGATGCGCCTGTCCAGCGTGAGCACCGAAGAGTTCGTCCAGATCAGCGAGAACGTGCTCGGGCGCCAGTCCGAGGTGTTGCAGAGCAAGCTGTTGCGCTAGATCAGATTACGTTTGCCTGTACCGGCCTCTTCGCGGGTAAACCCGCTCCCACAGGGGGCGCGACTGGCTACTGGTTTAATGAGCTGGCGCGCTCTCTGTGGGAGCGGGCTTGCCCCGCGAACACGGGCGCAGCCCGTGCCAGGCTCCGCACTGTCCCCCTTCGATCCCACCGCACAACCGCTCTGGCATGACCTTCCTGGCCAAGTCCAGGTCCGCCTTGGGCAATCTGTCCCGCTGGCGCTCGCTTAGCTTGGATTGGCGCCAGGCCCTCTACATCCCGGCCTGGCGCGCTCCCATAACAACTCCAAGAAGGGATCAGGATGACCAATCCAAGCGCGGAACATGCCGGCGGCCAGCTGGCGCAAGGTTTCAAACCCAGGCATGTAACCATGCTGTCTATCGCCGGGGTGATCGGCGCCGGGCTGTTCGTCGGCTCGGGGCACGCCATCGCCGCAGCCGGCCCGGCGGCCATCGTCGCCTATGCCCTGGCCGGCACCCTGGTGGTGCTGGTGATGCGCATGCTCGGCGAGATGGCGGTGGCCAGCCCCGACACCGGCTCGTTCTCCACCTACGCCGACCGTGCCATCGGCCGCTGGGCGGGCTTTACCATCGGCTGGCTGTACTGGTGGTTCTGGGTGCTGGTGATCCCCATCGAGGCCATCGCCGCCGGGGTGGTGCTGAACAACTGGTTCCCGCACATCGAACCCTGGTTCTTCGCCCTGGCGATGACGGTGCTGCTGACCTTCACCAACCTGTTCAGCGTGGCCAAGTACGGCGAGTTCGAGTTCTGGTTCGCCATGCTCAAGGTCATCGCCATCATTGCCTTCATCGCCCTCGGCGCGTTTGCCCTGGCCGGGGCCTTGCCCGCGCGCGAGGTCAGTGGCCTGGCGCGGTTGATGAGCGAGCATGGCGGCTTCATGCCCAACGGCTGGACGGCGATCATCGGCGCCTTGCTCACCACCATGTTCAGCTACCTGGGCACGGAAGCGGTGACCATCGCCGCCTCCGAATCCTCGGACCCGGCGCGCAACATCGCCAAGGCCACCCGTTCGGTGATCTGGCGCATCAGCGTGTTCTATCTGCTGTCGATCTTCGTGATCATCTCGGTGGTGCCGTGGAACGACCCGCTGCTGCCGGTGCAGGGCTCGTACCAGCGGGCGCTGGAGATCATGCAGATCCCCTACGCCAAGCTGCTGGTGGACATGGTGGTGCTGGTGGCGGTGGCCAGCTGCCTGAACTCGTCGATCTACATTTCCTCGCGCATGCTGTTCTCGCTGGCCAAGCGCGGCGACGCACCGGCGGCCATTGGCCGTACGTCCAAGGTCGGGGTACCGCGGGCGGCGGTGATCGGCAGCACGCTGATCGGCATGCTCACCACCGTGGTCAATTACTTCGCGCCGGCCGAGGTGTTTGCCTTCCTGCTGGCCAGCTCGGGCTCCATCGCGCTGCTGGTGTACCTGGCGATCGCCTGCTCGCAGCTGCGCATGCGGGCGTTGCTTGAGCGGCAGAGCCAGCAGATCGCCTTCAAGATGTGGCTGTACCCCTGGCTGACCTGGGCGGTGATCGGCTTCATTGTGTTTGCGTTGGGGGTGATGTTCGTGATGCCGCAGCATCGGTTGGAGGTGTCGTTGACCCTTGGGTTGGCGGTGGTGATTCTGCTGGTTGGGGTGGTCAAGCAAAGGCGGCATGCCTTGGTGCCGGTAGCGCGCCCGGCGTGACGCCCATCGCGGGGCAAGTCGCAGCGGCGCACCGC
>NZ_VZZR01000042.1:0-41397 GCF_009650555.1 Pseudomonas sp. EMN2 | reverse complement strand
GGACTGCTCATGGCGGGTCAGTACCAGCTTGATCTTCGATTTGCGCAGGGACTCGAGCAGGTCGAGGTTCTCCTCGCCGGGGATGCCGAATACGTACTCAACACCTTCACTTTCCAAACATTGCACAACGAGATCAGCTGCCTTGGCCATCTATTTGCCCTGCCACTATCGAGAGTGAGCCACGCGGGCAGATGACGAGATCTCTACCCGGTGCTTAATGAGTTTTATGGTAAAGAGGAGAATCTTGGATTATTCAGTCTTTCGAAGAATCACCAAGGTGGCGTCAATTGCAATCAAAGCATTCAACGCAAGCGCCGACACGCCAACGGTCGCTCGTGCCGGGTAAGGCGCTTCAAAATAGCGGCTCATTATTTCGTTCACGACACCGAAGTGCGAAAGTTCGGTGAGATAAATAGTGAGTTTTCCTACGTCAGAAAAACCACCGCCTGCGGCCTGTGCAACTGCCTGGAGGTTCTCGAGCACCTGAATGGTTTGGGCTTCAATCCCCTGAGCCAATTCCATCTTTTCAGGGTGAAGCGCGATTTGCCCTGTCAGGAAAACCAACTCCCCCATTTGGACTGCTTGCGAATACGGGCCGATAGCTTTCGGCGCCTGATCACTGTGGATAGCGATTCTGCTCATCAAAATTGATCCTGTCTTAGGGAGCGATCCAGCCCGCCTGCCAATGCTTGCCTTGCACAATAAAGCGTGCCCGCTGGTGGATAGCCTGGGTAAGGTCAAGCCACTCGATTTTTCTTAGGTGAACAACCACTACTGCGAAATTTTCGAAACCATCCATGTGCGCTTCATAGGCTGATGAAGGTGAAGAAATTGCCTCGCCCGGTATGCACCCATGGCGAAAGAGCGCTTGAGTTCTTCCTCGTGCCTGCTCCCAATGCTTGGCGAGGAGCGAAACATCCGACAAAGATTCACCCAGGCCTTCAATCCGAAGCTGAAGCTTGCCAGACGGGTCGACGGAGGTAATACCGACTCTAGGCTCGGCAAGTATCTCGGCAAACTTCGCCGACCGCTTGTCCACATAAAAGATGATCGATCTCGTGGACTCATCCGCATGGCGCAAGACAACAGTGCTTACCTTGGGCTGCCCTTCAGCATTGATCGTGGCCAGTTGCATCAAGCGAAATGGATTTTGAATACCGCCAACAGGGATGGATAAGTCCGACCATACCTTGGCCAATATCAGATCAAGCATGGCAATCGCCCAACATGAAAAAGGGCCGCGTACTGTGTGCGGCCCGGAAGTGCTTAGACGCTGCGGGTTACGCCGCCGTCGACCTTGATGTTCTGGCCGGTAATGTAGGCTGCCCCTTCGCTCGCCAGGAAGGCGATAGTCGCGGCGATCTCCTCACTGGTGCCATAGCGCTTGAGCGGCACACCTTCTCGACGCTGTTCGGTAGCAGGGAGACTGTCGATCCAACCAGGCAGCACGTTATTGATGCGAATGTTGTCAGCGGCGTACTTGTCAGCAAAGATTTTGCTGAACGACGCCAGGCCAGCACGGAAAACTGCCGAGGTAGGGAAGAGTTCGCTTGGCTCGAACACCCATGCAGTAGAAATGTTGATAATTGCACCACCGTTCTGGCGCTGCATGTATGGCGTCACCAGTCGCGCGGGGCGAATTACGTTCAGCAGGTATGTCTCCATACCCTGATGCCAGTCTTCGTCGCTGATCTCAAGGATCGGTGCCCGCGGGCCATGGCCGGCGCTGTTGACCAACACATCAATACGGCCCCATTTCTGAATGACTGCGTCGACCAGGCGCTGCAGATCTTCGTTTGACTGGTTGCTGCCGGTTACGCCGATACCACCTAACTCTTGCGCCAGGGCCTCCCCTTTGCCAGAGGAAGAAAGAATTCCGACCTTGAAGCCGTCGGCAGCCAGCCTGCGTGCTGCTGCCGCTCCCATGCCGCTACCACCGGCAGTGACGATTGCTACTTTTTCTACTGACATACATCCTCCTAAGTGAGGCGTGGACGGGTTGTTGGTGAAACGAGACTAGCAGCGCTCGCTGCCTATCAGAGAGACAACAACCCTTGTTCATGTCAGTAGAAAATCTATAGCCTTGGCATTTCCAGTTCCGTGATGTCCGACCTGAGGCGGCTTCTGAAATAGAGGACATCAGTCACGCCAGCCGATTGCTTGGGCATTCGAAGGAGGGAATCAGCGAGCCCTCGAAAGGCTGAAGTTTCGGAACTCCACCCTTTTTTCGACCCACAAAGAAAAACCCCGCAGACGTTAATCTGCGGGGCTTTCGAATATGGAGGCCGAGGTCGGAATCGAACCGGCGTAGACGGATTTGCAATCCGGAGCATAACCACTTTGCTACTCGGCCTCAAAGTCGGAGTCAGCTTTCGCTATCTCCT
Organism: Pseudomonas sp. EMN2; assembly: GCF_009650555.1. Lineage (NCBI taxonomy): Bacteria > Pseudomonadati > Pseudomonadota > Gammaproteobacteria > Pseudomonadales > Pseudomonadaceae > Pseudomonas > Pseudomonas sp. EMN2. The sequence goes on along the minus strand of NZ_VZZR01000042.1, from coordinate 39,013 downwards.
TGAAACTGCTGGGCTTTTTCAAGTTCAGCTGCGTTTCGATGGAGGCCATTATGTCGGCAATCGATTGACCTTGCAACCCCCTTCAAGAAAAAAATCTTCAAGGGGTTCAAGGTGTTAGCGAAGGCGCCCAAGTTTGCTCCACAGCCCTACCAGGGTGTTCTCCACCGCACCACTGGCAGCCACGCCAATACGCTCCTGCAGGCTCTTGCGCTCGGCAAAACGCAAGTGGAATACATTGGCCTCGCGGGCGCTGCGGCTCAGGTACTCGTCACTGGTGCCAAGCTCATCGACCAGCTGGCGGTTGAGGGCGGCAATGCCCAGCCAGACTTCGCCGGTCGCCACCTCATCGATGTGCAATTGCGGACGGTAGCGGGCAACGAAGTCCTTGAACAGCTGATGGGTGATGTCGAGGTCTTCCTGGAATTTCTCCCGGCCCTTTTCGGTGTTCTCGCCGAACACCGTCAGGGTGCGCTTGTATTCGCCTGCCGTGAGCACCTCGAAATCGATATCGTGCTTCTTCAGCAAGCGGTTGATATTGGGCAGCTGCGCCACCACGCCGATCGAACCGAGCACGGCGAACGGCGCGCTGACGATCTTCTCGCCGATACAGGCCATCATGTAGCCGCCGCTGGCGGCGACCTTGTCGATGCAGATGGTCAAGGGAATGCCGGCTTCGCGAATGCGCGCCAGCTGTGAAGCCGCCAGGCCGTAGCTGTGCACCAGGCCGCCCCCGCTCTCCAGGCGCAGCACCACTTCGTCACGGGGTGTGGCCAGGGTCAACAGCGCAGTAATCTCGTTGCGCAGGCTTTCGGTGGCCGAAGCCTTGATGTCGCCATCAAAGTCGAGGACGAACACCCGGCGCTTCTGCTCGGGCTTTTTCTTCTGTTGCTTCTCGGCCTTCGCCTGCTGCTTGCGCAGCGCCTTGAGCTCGCCTTTGTCGAGCAGGCCCGATTCCAGGCGCTCACGCAGCTCTTTATAGAACTCGTTGAGGCGGGTGACCTGCAATTGACCACCCGGCTTGCGCCGCCCCTTGCCGCGCAGACCGGCGATGGCCGACAACACCATCAGGATGGCGATCACCAGCGTTGCGGTTTTGGCGAGAAAGCTTGCGTATTCGGCAAGAAACTCCACGTTGACTCCTTGATAGACCAGCGCCAGACAGGCACGAAATGCTTGCAGCATACCGGGCTGCCTGGGCTGCTGCCAGCCGTCGACAACGCCGGCAACACAGTTCAAACGACCTTTTCAAACACTTGTATGTTTTTTCGTTGACAGCCTTGGCAGGGCATCCTAACCTCGCTGCAACCTCCAATCGGGCCGGACAACTTCGTGGGCAACCTCTACCTGATCCGACATGGCCAAGCCTCATTCGGTGCCGCCGACTACGACGTCCTCTCGCCCGTTGGCGAGCGTCAGAGCCTGGCGCTGGGCGAGCACCTCGCCCAACTCGGGCTGCGCCTGGATCGTTGCATCGCCGGCAGCCTGCGCCGCCAACAGGATACCGCCCGCCTGGCACTGCAAGCCTTGCAGGCCAGCGGCAGCCAAGTCCCTGCCATCGAGACCGACCCGGCCTTCAACGAATTCGATGCCGACGGGGTGATCCGCGCCCTGCTCCCCGGCCTGCTGGCCGATGAGCCCGAAGCGCTGCACGTACTGCGCAACGCTGCGCAGAACCGCAGTGAGTTCCAGCGCCTGTTCGCCTTGATGGTACAGCGCTGGCATGCGGGCGAGCATGCTCACGACGACAGCCTGGAAACCTGGCAGGCCTTCACTGGCCGGGTGGGTGGCGGCCTGCAGCGGCTGCTCGACAGCGCTGCCAGTGGTGAAAACATCGCCCTGTTCACCTCGGGTGGCACCATTGCCGCCCTGCTCCACCTGATTTGCGCAATCACGCCGGCACAGGCATTCGCCCTGAACTGGCAGATCATCAACACGTCGCTCAGCCACCTGAAATTCCGTGGCCGTGACGTGGTACTGGCCTCCTTCAACAGCCAAGCCCACGTGCAGCTGCTGAGGGCGCCGGAGCTCATCACCTACCGATGAACCCGGCCTGTTTTGTCCCTGCGGACTTGAATATCACTTAATAAGGAAAACACCATGAGCGATGTAGCAAAAGCCGTCGAGGCAATGAAAGCGAAATTCAACCCCGCCGCTGCCGCCGGCCTGGACCTGGTGTTCGGCTTCAACATCACCGACGAAGACAAGCACTACGCGCTGCTCGTCAAGGATGGCACCTGCGAGATCCAGGAAGGCGAGAACGCCGACGCCAACTGCACCCTGGTGCTGGACAGCGAAACCCTCAAGGGCATCGTCAGCGGTGACACCGATGGCATGCAGGCCTTCATGGGCGGCAAGCTGCGCGTCGAAGGCGACATGATGCTGTCGATGAAGCTCAGCGAGCTGTTCCCGGCCTGATCGGCAACGCGAACTGCGAATGAAAAAACCGAAGCGTCCTGCGCTTCGGTTTTTTTTTGCCTGTCCAGCATCAAGGCCATTGATCGCCCGGCAACACCCCGACCAATAAGCGTCTGGCACGCTTGTACCAACAGTCATGGGAAATTAGATTAGCCAATAGTCCTTGCTATTGATCATAAGGAAATCGCATGACGATCACCGATCAGTCCACCCAGGTCCGCCCCGGCGAAGAACTCGATGCCGCCGTCATCGATCCCTATCTGAAGGATCATATTTCCGGCCTTGAAGGCGTGCCAACCATCAGCCAGTTCCCCGGTGGCGCCTCCAACCTCACCTACCTGCTGGCCTACCCGCAGCGAGAGTTCGTGCTACGCCGCCCGCCGTTCGGGCACAAGGCCAAATCGGCCCATGACATGGGCCGCGAGTTCCGCATCCTCAACCGGCTCAACGACGGCTTCCCCTACTGCCCCAAAGCCTACGTGCACTGCACCGACGAATCGCTGATCGGCGGTGAGTTCTATGTGATGGAGCGGGTCAACGGCATCATCCTGCGCTCGGATATCCCGGCCGAACTGAACCTTGACCCAGCCCGCACCGAGGCCTTGTGCAAGAGCTTCATCGACCGTTTGGTCGAGCTGCACCAGGTGGACTACAACACCTGCGGGCTGGCCGACCTGGGCAAGCCGGAAGGCTATGTACAACGCCAGATCGAAGGCTGGGCCAGCCGCTATGAAAAAGCCCTGACGCCGGACGCGCCGCGCTGGGAGCAGGTGATTGCCTGGCTGCGCGAAAAAATGCCGGCCGACCACCCGCGCCCGGGCATCGTGCATAACGATTATCGCTTCGACAACGTCATCCTCGACAGCAACAACCCCATGCGCATCATAGGCGTGCTGGACTGGGAGATGGCCACCATTGGCGACCCACTGATGGACCTGGGCAACAGCCTGGCCTACTGGATCGAGGCCAGCGACCCGGCGCCGGTGCAACTGATGCGCCGCCAGCCCAGCAACGCACCGGGCATGCTGACCCGCCAACAGTTCGTCGACTACTACGCCGAGCGCGCAGGCATCACGCTCGACAACTTCGACTTCTATTACTGCTATGGCCTGTTCCGCCTGGCCGGCATCGTGCAGCAGATCTACTACCGCTTCTTCCACGGCCAGACCCAGGACAAACGCTTCGCCCAGTTCATCCACATGAACCGCCTGCTGGAGCAGATGAGCCTGCAACTGATCGACAAATCCCGCCTGTAAACCCGGCAGCGACAGACAACAAGGAATACAAGCATGTCCAAGACCCAGCTGTTCGACCTCGACGGCAAGATCGCCTTCGTCTCCGGCGCCAGCCGCGGCATCGGTGAAGCCATCGCCCACCTGCTGGCCCAGCAGGGCGCCCATGTGATCGTCTCCAGCCGCAAGCTCGATGGCTGCCAGCAGGTGGCCGAGGCAATCATCGCCGCCGGCGGCAAGGCCACCGCGATGGCCTGCCACATCGGCGAGATGGAGCAGATCCAGCAGGTGTTCGCCGGGATCCGCGAGCAGTTCGGCCGCCTCGATATCCTGGTCAACAACGCCGCCACCAACCCACAGTTCTGCAATGTGCTGGACACCGATCTGGGCGCCTTCCAGAAGACCGTAGACGTGAACATCCGCGGCTACTTCTTCATGTCGGTGGAGGCCGGCAAGCTGATGCGCGAGCACGGCGGTGGCAGCATCATCAACGTGGCCTCGATCAACGGCGTATCGCCCGGCCTGTTCCAGGGCATCTACTCGGTGACCAAGGCAGCGGTGATCAACATGACCAAGGTGTTCGCCAAGGAATGCGCACCCTTCGGTATCCGCTGCAACGCCCTGCTGCCGGGCCTCACCGACACCAAGTTCGCCTCGGCGCTGGTGAAGAACGACAGCATCCTCAACGCCGCCCTACAGCATATCCCGCTCAAGCGCGTGGCCGACCCGAGCGAAATGGCCGGCGCCGTGCTGTACCTGGCAAGCAGCGCGTCCAGCTACACCACCGGCACCGCACTCAACGTCGATGGCGGTTACCTGTCCTGAGGATCAGCCCTTGAGCGCCTGCAGCGTGTAGCTCAGCGGCAGGCGCCAGGGGGCTTCGATCAGGCGCCACTCACCGTCGGCGCCCTTCTCCATCTGCCCCGGCAACGCCTCCCAGGGGATGCTCTGGTGCTCCTCAAGCGCGGTCAGGCGCAGGCCATTGCCCAGCAGTGCGCTGATCACCTGGCCCAGCCCGTGGTTCCACTCATGGGTCTCGGTCTGGCTCAACGCCTGGTCAGTGTCCACGTAGGTCTGGTCGCTGTGCCACACCGTAGGCGCTTCACGCTCGAAATACGGGTAATCCAGTTGCAGCCGGTCCTGATGGTCCTCGTTGACTGCCATCAGCATCGGATGGCCATCGCGCAGGAACAGGCGCCCGCCCGGCTTGAGCAAGGCCGCCACCGTGCGTGCCCAGCGCTCGATGTCAGGCAACCAGCACAAGGCGCCAATGCCGGTGTAGACCAGATCGAAGCTGCCTGCCGGCAGCACCTGCTCGGCACGGTAAACGTCCGCCTGCACATACTCGATGTTCGCACCGCAGCGCCCGGACAAGCTGCGCGCCTGCGCCAGCGAAGCCGCCGAGAAATCCAGGCCGCAGATATCGGCACCAAGCCTAGCCAGCGACAGGGTATCGGTACCGATATGGCATTGCAGGTGCACCGCGCGCAAACCGCGAAGGTCGCCCAGCCGTGGCAGGTCGAAACGCACGACCTCGGACAGGTGCCCGGGGTCGCGAACGAATGTCTCGACTTCATAATCCTTCGAGGCCGCGTGCAGCGGCGCGCGCTCATCCCAACTGGCGCGATTGAGTTCCAGTGATCGGCTCATGCGGTACGTCCCTGTCCTGATGGAGTCAGCGGCCACGTTAACCGCCCCTGGGGCGCTGCGGCAACACCCGTCAACCTGAGGTTGACAGCTCAGGTATACTGCGGCCTTCGGCCCCCGCCCAAGGATCCAGCACCCATGACGGAAAACAGCTTCGCCTTTCGCCTCAAGGAACTGCTCGAACATCACAAGCTGACCCTGCAGGCGGTTGGCACGGCCCTGGGGATATCGCGCACGGCGGTGCACAAGTGGACCCGCGGCGGCGAGATCGACTACGACAACCTGCGCAAGCTGGCGGACTTCCTCAAGGTCAACTGGATCTGGCTGCGTTACGGCGAGGAAGCCCTGCAAAGCGTGCAGCAGGCCGAAGTGGTGGAGCTGCCGATGACCGATGTGCGCCGACGCTACACCGCCGAGATCATGGAGAGCGAAATGCGCATGAAGCTGGCCCAGGAAGGCGCGCGCATCGTCACCTGGGAGTGGAACCTGGTCAGCGACGAGGTCACCTACTCGCCCAACGTCGAGGCGGTGTATGGCTGGCCGGTACGGCGCAACGAGGATTTCTGGGCACATATCCAAGCCGATGACGCCCGCCACATGCAGGGCATGTACGCCCAGGCGGTCGCGCAAGGCACTGGCTGCGAGTGTGATTTTCGCATCACCCGCCCCGATGGCAGCCAACGCTGGATCGCCTCGCGCGCTACGGTACTGCAGGACAGCGTCGGGCGCCCGGTGAAGATGGTCGGCATCAGCATGGACAACACCGAGCGCAAGGTCGCCGAGGAAGACCTGCGCCAGAGCGAAGAACGCTTTCGCGCGATCTTCGAACTGGCCTGGGGGGCACTGGCCTATATCGACCCGGACGGCACCTGGCAACGGGTCAATGGCGGCCTCTGCGAATTGCTCGGTTACAGCGAGAGCGAGCTGTATGCCATGACCTTCCAGCAGTTGACCCACCCCGACGACCTGCCGCACAACCTGGTGCTGCTACGGCGCATGCTGGCCGGCGAAATCGAGCGCTATGAAGTGGAAAAACGCGTGCGGCACAAGGATGGCCGCTTTATCTGGGTGCGCGCGCGCACCTCGCTGCAACGGCATGCCGATGGCCAGCCGGAGCACCTGATCAGCGTGTTCGAGGACATCGGTGCCGAGCGCGAAGAGCATGAACGCTTGCAGGCGCATATTGCCGGGCTGGAGGCGCGGCTGCGCTGAGCGCAGCCTTACAGGCAGGTTGCCGCTGCCGCCCGGCGCTGCAAGGCCATACCGTCGTTGTGCTGGGCGTAGTAATCCACCCGCGTGCCGCCGGCCTGGGCATAGACATCGACGAACGACTCCGCTTCGCGGGTATACACGGTGAAACCGCCCGCCTTGCGCGCTTCGAGGTAGCCGCTGGCATCCACGCCGAAGGTCTTCTCTTCCTGCCAGCTGAACTGGATGCACTGGGCGACCACATCCGGGGTCTTGTGCGAATCCAGGCGCGCGGTCGGTGCGCCGTTACGCGCTGCCTCCATGGTCGACGACGCACAGCCCACCAGCAGCAGCGCCACAGTCATCGGCAGAATCGCTCGCATGTTCCATCCTCGGGACAAAAAAGAACGCGACTCTAGCACGGCAAACCAGGGTTCGGCGTCTGTCCCAATCTGATACACGCAATGGCCTGGATGCCGCCTATCGCCAGGGCACCAATATTTTGCGGGGTAAAGAAACCAAATCGATCGACCAGGGTCTCAGCGAGTACCCGGTAAACCTTTACCGATCAAGGACCTATATCGTGATGACTCGCCTTGCAAGCCTTTCGCTGATCACCGCCTTACTGCTGCTTGGCGGCTGCTACAGCCACCACTACCACGACGATGATGATGGCTGGCGCGACGGTGATCGCGGCCACCGCCATCACCACCGCCACGATCGCGATGACGACGACGATCGCCAGTACCGTGACCGCTACCAGCGCTGAGACGTCTTCCCAACCTTGATTCGCCGCCCGCAAGGCGGCACCCCACCCTGATGATTCCTCTGAGGTTCACAACATGCGTCTGACTCTGCCTTCCCTCGCCCTCGGCCTGCTGCTCTGCCAGGGTGCTTTCGCCGGTGACGGTACCGCGGCCATCGGCGGCGGCCTGGGCGGCGCCTTGGGTAACGTGGTCGGTAAACAGATCGGCGGCAGCACCGGCGCTGCCATCGGTGCAGGCCTGGGCGGCGCGGCCGGCAGCGCCGTCGGCGCACGCAAGGGCAACCGCACCGAGGCGGCCATTGGTGGCGGCCTGGGTTCGGCAGGCGGCTCGCTGATCGGCGGCAAGCTCGGCGGCTCCAACGGCTCGACCATCGGCGCAGGCCTGGGCGGCGCAGCCGGTGGCGCCATCGGCAACCACATGGGTGACAGCAACCGCAAGCACAAGCACCGTCACTGATCGACGCTGACACCCTCGCGGGCGGTGCAGGCTTGTTGTATGGCCGCACCGCCCGCGATCGTTTAGCCCGGCAAAACATTGCAGCACGTCAACGACGCATTCGCGTCAAGCTGCCACACTAAGGCCATCGCTTTTCGCGCCCTAGTGTGAAGGAACCCCCCCTCCCCATGAACCAAGAGTTGCTCTGGGTCCTCGGCCTGCTGGCCGCCGTCGTCGTGCTGTTCATCATCAACCGCCCACGCATGGACGTGGTTGCGTTGCTGGTGATCCTCATCCTGCCGCTTACCGGCATCCTTACCGTGGACCAGGCCCTGGCCGGTTTCAGTGACCCCAACGTGGTCCTGATCGCTGCACTGTTCGTGATCGGCGAAGGCTTGGTCCGCACCGGCATTGCCTACCGCATCGGCGAATGGATGAGCGAGCGCGCCGGCAACAGCGAGGCGCGCCTGCTGGTTTTGCTGATGGTGGCGGTGGCCGGCCTGGGCTCGGTGATGAGCTCCACCGGGGTGGTGGCGATTTTCATCCCGGTGGTGCTGAGCATTGCCGCGCGCCTGAAGCTCTCCCCCAGCCGGCTGATGATGCCGCTGAGCTTCGCCGGACTGATCAGCGGCATGCTCAGCCTGGTGGCCACGCCACCCAACGTGGTCGTGCACAGCGAGCTGATGCGCCACGGCCAAAGCGGCTTCGGCTTTTTCAGCTTCACCCCGTTCGGCTTGGTGGTGCTGATGCTGGGCATCGGCTACATGCTGCTGACCCGCCACTGGCTCAATGGCGAAGTGCGCAAGGATGGCCGGGTGGAAACCCGCCGCACCCTGCTCGACCTGGTGCTGGACTACAAACTCAACGGCCGCGAGCGTCGCCTGCGCATCCGCCCGCACTCGCCACTGATCGGCCATACCCTGGGCGAACTGGAACTGCGCACCCGGCATGGCGCCAACGTGATCGGTATCGAGCGCCAGCACAAGTTCACCACCCGGGTGATCGCCGCCAATTCGGGCAGCGTGCTGCAGCAGGGCGACATCCTGCTGCTCGACCTGTTCGCCAACCGCGACGACCTGCGCAGCCTGTGCCAGACCATGCAACTGGAGCCGCTGCACTTCAAGGCGGCCTACTTCATCGACCAGTCCCAGGAACTGGGGATGGCGGAAGTGTCGCTGCCGCCAGGCTCGCAACTGATCGGCAAGAGCATCCTCGAACTTGCCTTCCGTACCCGCTACGACCTCAACGTGGTGGGGCTGCGGCGCGACCAGTTGGCCATCGAGGAGCAGTTGGTCGAAGAAAAGCTGCGCCTGGGCGACACCTTGCTGGTCGTCGGCCCGTGGAAAGCGGTGCGCCAGCTGCAGACCAAGCCCCGCGACTTCCTGGTGCTGAGCCTGCCGGCCGAAATCGACCAGGTGGCCCCCGCAAGCGCCCGGGCGCCTTATGCCTTGCTGAGCCTGGCAGTGATGGTCGGGTTGATGGTCAGTGGCCTGGTGCCCAATGTGCTCGCCGCGCTGATCGGCTGCCTGCTGATGGGCGCGGGGCGCTGCATCGACATGAACAGCGCCTATCGCGCCATCCACTGGCAAAGCCTGGTACTGATCGTCGGCATGCTGCCGTTCGCCCTGGCGCTGCAAAAGACCGGCGGCATCGACCTGGCGGTGGGCGCCCTGGTGAGCCTGCTCGGCGATGCCGGGCCAAGCGCGATCCTCGCCTGCCTGTTCGCCGTCACCGCAGTCATCGGCCTGTTCATCTCAAACACCGCCACTGCCGTTTTGATGGCGCCGGTGGCCATCAGCACCGCGCAACAGCTGGGCATGTCGCCCTACCCGTTCGCCATGACGGTCGCGCTCGCGGCATCGGCGGCGTTCATGACCCCGGTGTCGTCGCCCGTCAACACCCTGGTGCTGGGCCCCGGGCAGTATCGCTTCGCCGACTTCGTCAAGGTCGGGGTGCCGTTCACCTTACTGGTGATGCTGGTGACCGTGCTGATGGTGCCGTGGGTTTTTGGCTTGTAATCTGACGCAGTATTCAGGAAATTCCCGGCGAATTGACATCAATTGGCGACTTGAAACAAACTGACGCGACTTTGCCCCAGGTGCCTACGGCCGTTTTCCTGGATTCCGTCCTCGCTTGCCGGTCGAGCTTATGGTGTCTCCAGTTCCGTCGCGCCTGCTGCCTTTCGCCATCCTGTTCGGCCTGACGCTCGTCCTGACACTTGCGGGCATCCTGGCCAGGCCGATCGAATCCCTGTCGCTGTTCTGGCCGGTCAACGCCGTACTCGCCGGCGTCTTGCTGCGCAACCCGCGCCAGGCCACAGCAGCCGGCTTTGGCCTGATCTACCTGGCGATGGTCGCTGCCGACCTGGCTACCGGCTCGCAGTGGCAACCGGCGCTGTGGTTCAACCTGTGCAACCTGGGCGCCATCCTCAGCATCTGGTACCTGATGGCCCGTTTGCCACGGGTTCACCGGCGCCTGCGTACACCCCACGGCACCCTGTGCCTGTTCGGTGCCTGCGCCGTCGGCGGCATGGTGGCCGCCAGCCTGGCCTGCGTCATGGCCGCGCCGTGGTTCGAGCAGTCGTTGCGCGCCACCTGGCTGGCCTGGTTCAGCGAGCAGTTCTCCACCAGCGTGCTGGTCCTGCCGGTTCTGCTCACCGCCCCCTCGCCCCGCGCCTTCACCCGCAGCGGCAGCCAGCCGATCTCCCTGGCCCCGCTGCTGGTGTTGCTGGCCTCGCTGGCATTGAGCATCTTTTTTGGCGGGCCGGGGGCAATTGCCTTCCCGATCGCCGCCCTGTTGTGGTGCGCCTTGAGCTACTCACCGTTTCTCGTTTCGTTGCTGACCCTAACAGCCGGCAGCACCTTGATCGTTGCCGTGGCGCAGAACCTCATGCACTTCAGCGTGCCGCACAGCGAGCCGGGCGTGACCACCTTGATGTCGGCACGCCTGGGCATCGCCATGCTGGTGCTCGGCCCGCTGGTAGTGGCTTGCGTGAGCAATGCCAATCGCAGCCTGATGGCGCGCCTGGCGCACCAGGCGACCATCGACCACCTCACCGGCACCCTCACCCGCAGCGCCTTCACCCGCCGCGCCAACGGCCTGCTCGACAACCGTCAGCAGCAGGCTCCAGCCCTGCCGTTGACCTTGATGATGCTCGACATCGATCATTTCAAGACCATCAATGACCGCCACGGCCACGCAGTGGGTGACCAGGTACTGCGCCAGTTTGCCGACACCCTGCAGGACCAGTTGCATGACGGCGAACTGTTCGCCCGCCTGGGTGGCGAGGAGTTCGCCATTGTCGTCCCGGGGCTTGCGCCGGAGCTGGCCAGGTTCACTGCCGAACGCCTGCGCCGGGCCGTTCAGGACCTGCCGTTCGCCCAGGCCGGGCAGCGCCTGCAGATCACGGTCAGTATCGGTATCGCCGGGTGCAGCAGTGACGATGCCGCGCCCAGCCTCGACGTGCTGCTGGCCAGGGCCGATCAGGCGCTGTACCGCGCCAAGGCCCACGGCCGCAATCGTATAGAGCTGGCCGAGGCCCAACGCCAGATCGTGGTCTGACTCAACCGTTGAACAGGTCCCAGCTCAGCTTGGCGATCAGCACACACAGCAGGATCAGGAACAACCCGCGCACGAACCCCGCCCCCTTGCGCACCGCCAGCCAGGTGCCTGTCAACGCGCCGAGGATGTTGAACAGCGCCATCGGCAGGGCAATCGCCCACAGCACATTGCCCGAAGGGATGAAGAACACCAGTGCCGCCAGGTTGGTGGCGATGTTCACCAGCTTCGCCGAGGCCGAGGCATGCAGGAAGTCGAGGGCGAAGAAGCGAATGAACAGGAAGATCAGGAAACTGCCGGTACCTGGCCCGAACAGGCCGTCGTAGAAACCGATGGCGCCACCGATCAACACCGCCAGGCATTGCTCCTTGCGGCCGATGACGGTGGGTTTGTGCAAGGTACCGAAGTCCTTCTTGCAGAAGGTGTAGATGGCCATCAGCACGATCATCGCCAGCACCATAGGCCGCATCACGCTGGCCGGCACCAGCGACACCGTGGCCGCGCCGCAGAACGACATGACGAAGGCGCTCAGCGCCGCCGGCACGATCAGCCCCCAGTCCAGCTTTACCTTGCGGATGAACGAACGCGCGGCAAAGCTGGTGCCGCAGACCGATGCCAGTTTGTTGGTACCCAGCAGTGCGGCCGGCTGGGCAGTGGGCATCACGTTGAACAGGGCCGGGATCTGGATCAGCCCGCCACCACCCACGGCGGCATCGATCAGGCCAGCGGCGAAGGCAAACAGCGAAAGCAGGGCGATATCCATCATGTCGGCAGTCCAGGCGGCAATAAGCAGGCCGCCAGACTAATCAAAGCGCCGCGCTTGTGTTGAAATGCCACGTTGCGAAAACTGCAACGAGGAAAAGCCCATGGCACTGGACATGCTGCGTGAGATCCAAGCATTCGTCAGCGTTGCGCACAAGCGCAGCTTCGTCAGCGCAGCCCGCGCCCTGGGCCGCTCCCCCAGCGCCGTTACCCGCGCGGTGCAGGCGCTGGAAGATAACAGCGGCGCCAAGTTGCTCAACCGCAGCGCCAGCACCGTGACCCTCACCGAAGCCGGCGAACGCCTGCTGCCCCATGCCGAGCGCTTGCTGGATGTGCAACGCGATGCCGCCGACGAACTGGCCGCGCTGGCCGGCAGTGCGCAGGGCTGGATCCGGCTGGCCGCACCCGAGGTGCTGGCCCAGCAGGTACTGCCGCAGGTTCTGGCCGAGTTCTCCAGGCTTCATCCGCAGGTAACGCTCGATGTGCAGTTCAGCGACCAGGCGCTCGACCCGCTGCTGGGCAAGCTCGACTTCGTTATCCGGGGTGCATTCCCCCAGTCAAGCGAGCTGATCGGCTACCCGCTGTGGAGTTACCGCCGACACCTGTATGCCAGCCCGCAGTACCTGGCGCGAGAAGGCACACCCCAGGGGCTGGAGGATCTGGAACAGCACGCACTGATCCTGCATACCGCGCCACGCATCCTCAAGGCCTGGCACTTCTGCCGCGAGGGGCACATCACCAGCCTGCGGCCACAACCACGGTTGCGCCTGGGTTCAGGTGTCGCGGTGCTGCAAAGCACCCTGGCCGGCGCCGGCATCGCCCGGCTGGCCGACTGGCTGGCCGAACCCGAGGTGCACGCCGGGCGCCTGGTGCGGGTCTGCGCCGATTACCACCTGACATCCAGCAGCGGCCAGGACCCGCAGATGCATGCGCTGTACCCCACAGGCGACGTGCCGACGCGGGTACGCGAGCTGCTACAGGCCCTGCGCGCTGCGCGTCCGTGAGCACAAAAACAGAGGGTGGAAACGCTGCTCACTTTCTGCTCAATTTAACAGAAGCCACGAAACACAAGGCCCAGAGAACTTTATCCACAGACCTACCCACGTTTTTTGTGGACAGTTTCGCCAACGCTTGCAGGATTTATCTGAGCTTCAGCAATGCCGTATTGGCCAACTTGACCAGTTCGATCCATTCACTTGCACTGATCACTCCAGAATGCTCCAAGGCTTCGGCACTGCGCAGTGCCTGATCGTAGTCCTCCTCATGCAGGATGCCCTCTGCGAGATAGCGACTGCGCCACTCCAGCATTGCTGTAGTGTCTTTCTTGCATTCCATAGTGCGTATTGTCTCCAAGGCAGGTGATCGGCCCGTGTTCCCGGGCCCTTTTTACGGGGGCGGGAGACTACACGAGCACCTTGCACTTGAGAATGACTTGCAGCTACCGCCTGTCTAGACGACTGCGGCAAATGGCCAAGGGCCGGAGGGAGAGAATCGAGCCCGCCTTGATGCCAGACGGGCTGAGGGATGAAGCGTGGGTTTTCAACCCGGCGGAATGGTACCCAGCAAACCGATCATGATAGTCAGCAGCAGAAAACCACCCAGGAACAGAGCAAGCTTGCCCATCGGAACCTCTACAGTGTGATGACGGAACAGCGGGGCCGGCCGATGCGGGTGCAGAGCAGCGCAACCGGCCCGGTGTTTGCCGGTTCGCAAGCGCCGGGCCTGGAAGGTATTGTCGGCTCGACGCTGATACGGTTACAGATTCAGGTTCGTGGAAAAAAAGCAGATCAGATGATCTTTCAGCAGCCCAGCAAGCGCAGTTTCTGCTGCGGCAACCAGCCCAGTTCGCCGTTGCGCAAGTTGCGGCACCACAGCCAGCCGTTCAGTGGTCGCAGGCCTTCGACCTGCTGGCCCGGGTCGATGTCCAGTTCATGGGCGCAATAAGCCTCCACCGCCCTGCCCCGGTCGACGCCGATCCGTTCGATCACCTGCGCCGGTACCCAGCCCGGCGCCTGCCCACTGCAACTGCACAGGTACCAGTCCTGCCAAGGTTCTTCGCCCTCGTAGCGCTGACCGATGTCCAGCAACGTGCCGCCGGCGAAGGTGATGGGGGTGGGGTATTCGCTGCGGTGGTGCTCTATCACGACGTACTTCACATGCCTCTCCCTGGCGGTGAAAAGCGTCGATGCTAGCAGAAACCGCCAACGCGGGATTGCCGGGGCCAGCAACTTCTCGCCCGAGTCAATTGCAACATATAGTTTCAGCCCATTCGAAGATATCCTACGGCGCCAAGTTCGTTATCGACGCTGCGTGTAGGGCTTAAGCCCAATCATGCCAAGGCTTTTAGTGCGACTACTGGAGAACATCCTAGAATCAAGCCCTGATTTATTCGTAGGACCAATCTGAATGGTCTGTAGCCGAGTTATCGTAAATTCAGGAAGTGTGTATGAATGATCAGTATTGGCCTGCGGAATGAGCTGATACCTTCGTTGGCTCTAACAACGGCAAGGAGGCCCTTCAATATGAGAACGACATGGATCAGTACCACACCTCCGCCGTCTCCCTGCAAAAACACCTGCTGAACCTGCGCCAGGAACTGGTGCAGCTCAAGGCGCAAGGGCAACTGGAAAAGGCAGATCACCTCGCCGGGCTGATCGCGCATATCGAATTGACACTGGCTGACATGGCCCCGCCCTTCAGGTCACCGACGTTGCAGTGAACACAGGGGCTGGGTGAGCGCTTGGCCTTGAGGGTGGTAACCTGAGGCTCGAGCAGAATGTCACCCACCCTCAGACACCAGGAAGATCCGACACGTGCACGACGCACTCGATAGTCTACTAAGCGCAATTGGCAGCATTTTCGAAGCCATCGGCAACCTGTGTTATGCACTGCTCAACTGGCAAAGTTTCGACAAGCCACGCCGGGTGTTCACCCGTGGCTTCGTGGCGTTCTGCGCATTGGTGGCGGTACTGGAGTTGTGGTTTTTGAATGCGACGTTCGGGCAGGGTGCCTGATGGGGGAATGCGGCTGGGATGACTATGCCCAGGAATGCAAAAAGCCCCGAGTACTCAGGGCTTTGAATGTGGCGTAAGCGTGTGATTCAAGCTCATCGAAATGGCGCCGAGCGGTCTACGCGAAAGCTGTGTACGTGTTTTGTTCCAGGGAGAGCGGCGAAGGGTGTGATAATGGCGAGCAATCACAAGGGCCATGCCATGCTGATCATCTCCAACAACGTGCATCTGCCGGATGCCGACATTGAACTCACCTACATTCGCGCGCAAGGCGCAGGTGGGCAGAACGTCAACAAGGTGTCCAGCGCCGTGCACCTGCGCTTCGACATTCCCGCCTCGTCGCTGCCCGAGTTTTACAAAGAGCGGCTGCTGGCACTGCGTGATAGTCGCATCACCGGCGACGGGGTGTTGATCATCAAGGCCCAGCAGTACCGCACCCAGGAGCAGAACCGCGCTGACGCGCTGGCGCGTCTTGCCGAGTTGATCATCGCTGCCGGCAAGACCGAGAAGAAACGCCGTCCCACCAAGCCGACCCTTGGCTCGAAGACCCGCCGACTCGAAGGGAAAGCCAGGCGGAGCAGTGTCAAGGCGGGGCGGGGGAAGGTGGAGTTCTAGTGCTGGTGATGGAACGGTACTGACAAGTCTTAGTTCTGGGAATGCCAGAAGCAAAAAAGCCCTGAATAATCAGGGCTCTAATGAGAAATTGTGGCGGAAGCGTAGAGATTCGAACTCTAGGATAGTTGCCCATCGACGGTTTTCAAGACCGTTGCCTTAAACCACTCGGCCACGCTTCCAGCTGGTTTTGCGGCGGCAATAATACCTTAATGTAACAAGCTGTCAAACTCTCTGTGTCGCGGGTTGCGGCAGCTCTGGTATGCTCCAGCAACCATACGTTTCATTCGCCAGGCTTCAACGCCTGGGTTCACAGCAAAGGAGTGTCGCCATGCGCGAACAGGATTACGCCGTCCACCACGGCCAGCAGGTCGAGCAGCAGGAGATCAGCAAGGTCCTGCGCAACACGTACAGCCTGCTGGCGCTCACCCTCGCCTTCAGCGGCATCATGGCCTTCGTCTCGCAGCAGATGGGCGTTCGCTACCCCAACGTATTCGTCGTGCTGATCGGCTTCTACGGCCTGTTCTTCCTCACCGCCAAGCTGCGTGATTCGGTCTGGGGCCTGGTATCGACCTTCGCCCTCACCGGCTTCATGGGCTTCATCCTCGGCCCGATCCTCAACCGTTACCTGGGTATGAGCGGTGGCGCCGAAGTCGTCAGCTCGGCATTCGCCATGACCGCACTGGTCTTCGGCGGCCTGTCTGCCTATGTACTGATCACCCGCAAGGACATGAGCTTCCTCGGTGGCTTCATCACCGCTGGCTTCTTCGTCCTGTTGGGCGCCGTGCTGGCCAGCTTCTTCTTCCAGATCAGCGGCCTGCAACTGGCGATCAGCGCCGGCTTCGTACTGTTCTCGTCGGTCTGCATCCTGTTCCAGACCAGCGCCATCATCCACGGCGGCGAGCGCAACTACATCATGGCGACCATCAGCCTGTACGTGTCGATCTACAACCTGTTCGTCAGCCTGCTGCAGCTGTTCGGCATCATGGGCCGCGACGACTGATTCAAGCCCGTCGAGCAGTCAGGAAAAGCCCGCTTCGGCGGGCTTTTTCGTGGCCGATGAAAAGGCCGCATAAACTGACCTTTAAGTCAGCTTAATCGGCGATTGTGACGCTATCTTCCTAACCTCTACCCCTATCGGGATTCAGCCCGTAGAATGCGCTCCTTTTTTCTTCCGGGGCAGCATTTCCCATGAGTTCACACGAACACGGGCCGGGCGCGGCGGCGCCTGCCAACGAACTGGTCCTGGGCCTAGAGGACAAGCCTCGCCTGTTGATCGGCCTGCTGGCGGCACTGCAGCACCTGCTGGCGATCATCGTGCCGATCGTTACCCCTGGGTTGCTGATCTGCCAGGCGCTGGGGGTCTCGGCTCGCGACACCAACCTGATCGTGTCCATGTCGCTGGTGATCTCCGGCATCGCCACCTTCGTGCAGTGCAAGCGCTTTGGGCCGTTCGGCGCCGGCTTGCTGATCGTGCAGGGCACCAGCTTCAACTTCGTTGGCCCGCTGATCGCGGGTGGCGCATTGATGGTCAAGCAGGGCACACCGGTTGAAAGCGTGATGGCGGCCATCTTTGGCGTGGTCATTGCCGGTTCGTTCGTCGAGATGGGTGTTTCGCGCATCCTGCCCTTCGTCAAACGCCTGATTACCCCGCTGGTCACCGGTATCGTCGTGCTGATGATCGGCCTGACCCTGATCAAGGTCGGCCTGATCAGCATGGGCGGCGGCTTCGGCGCCATGGCCAACGGCACCTTCGCCAACGGCGAAAACCTGCTGCTGTCGGGCGTGGTGCTGGCAATCATCGTCATCCTCAACCGTATCCCGGTGGTGTGGATGCGCAGCTGCGCCATCGTAATCGCCTTGGCCGTGGGCTATGCCCTGGCCGGCTACCTGGGCCGTCTGGACTTCACCGGCATGCACCAGGCTGCGTTGTTCCAGGTACCGACGCCGCTGCACTTCGGCGTGAGCTTCTCCTGGGCGCTGTTCATTCCGATGCTGGTGATCTACCTGGTCACTTCGCTGGAAGCCATCGGCGATGTCACCGCCACCAGCAAGGTCTCGCGCCAACCGGTCGAAGGCCCGGTGTGGATGCAGCGGATCAAGGGCGGGGTGCTGGTCAACGGCGCCAACTCGTTGCTGGCCGGCGTGTTCAACACCTTCCCCAGCTCGATCTTCGCCCAGAACAATGGCGTCATTCAGCTGACCGGCATCGCCAGCCGCCATATCGGCATCTGGATCGCCGCCATGCTGGTCCTGCTGGGCCTGTTCCCCAGTGTTGCCGGGGTAATCCAGGCGGTGCCGGAGCCGGTCCTGGGTGGCGCGGCCATGGTGATGTTCGGTGCCGTCGCCGCATCGGGCATCAACATCCTCGCCAGCACCCGCCTCGACCGCCGGGCACTGCTGATCATTTCCGTGTCGCTGGCCCTGGGCCTTGGCGTGGCCCAGGTGCCGGAGTTCCTCGCACACATGCCGGCGGCCCTGCGCAACGTGCTGGAATCGGGCGTCGCCACCGGGGGCATCTGCGCCCTGGTACTCAACTGGTTCCTGCCCGAGAGCAAGGAACAGGCCTGATCGATCACGGCCTTGCAGACCGAGCCCGCGCCCACCAGCGCGGGCTTTTTGCTTTATCATGGCCGCATTCCTTTACACGGGTTTTCCATGAAATTCGCCATTGCGGTCTTTTCCCCGGCGCATGCGCCCTCGTCGCGTCGCGCCCTGCGCTTCGCCGAGGCGGCACTGGCCGGCGGGCATGAAATTGCTCGGCTGTTCTTGTACCAGGACGGGGTGCACAGTGCCTCGGCCAATATCGTCGCGCCGCAGGATGAACTCGACGTGACCAATCACTGGCGCGCGTTCATCAGCAAGCATCAGCTCGACGCCGTGGTCTGCATTGCCGCAGCCCTGCGCAGGGGCGTGCTCAATGAAGAAGAGGCCAACCGTTACCAGCGCCCGGCCGTGAACCTGCCGGCACCCTGGGAACTGTCCGGCCTGGGCCAGCTACACGAGGCCGCTCAAGTCGCCGACCGCCTGATTTGCTTTGGGGGTGATTGAAATGGCCAAATCGCTTCTGATCATCAGCCGCCAGGCGCCGTGGAGCGGCCTGTCCGCCCGTGAAGCCCTGGATATCGCCCTGGCCGGCGGTGCCTTCGACCTGCCGCTGGGCATGCTGTTCCTCGACGACGGGGTGTTCCAGCTGGCTCAAGATCAGCACCCGGACGCCCTGCAGCAGAAGAACCTGGCCGCCAACCTCCAGGCCTTGCCGATGTTCGGCGTCGAGGAGCTGTTCGCCTGCGCTCACAGCCTGGCCCGCCGCGGCCTGGACAGCACCACGCTGGCGTTGCCCGTCGAGGTCCTCGACGATGCCGCACTGGCCGCGCTGATCGCCCGTTTCGACCAGGTGGTAACCCTCTGATGACGACCCTGCACGTACTTGCCCACTCGCCTTTCGCGGACGAACGCCTGGCCAGCTGCCTGCGCCTGCTCGGCCCACAAGACGCGATATTGCTGTGTGGCGACGCCACCTATGCGCTCAAGGCCGGCAGCGAGCCCCTGCGCGCCCTGCAAGCCGCCAACCTCGAACAACGCCTGTTCGCCCTAGACGAAGACCTGCAAGCCCGCGCGCTCAGCAGCCCACTGGCCAAGGCCGTGGACTACCCGGCCTTCGTCGAACTCACCCTGCACTACGACAAGGTCAACAGCTGGCTATGAGTACCCTGACTGTCGGCGATCGCGCCATCGCCCTGGACAAAGACGGTTTTCTGGTCGACCTGCAGGACTGGTCCCACGAGGTCGCCGAATCACTGGCTGCCCGTGAGGACATCGCCCTGACCACCGACCACTGGGAAATCCTCGAGCTGTTGCGCCAGTTCTACGCCGAGTACCAGCTGTCGCCGGCCACCCGCCCGCTGATCAAGTACACCGCGCTAAAACTGGGCACGGAGAAGGGCAACAGCCCGCACCTCAACCGCCTGTTCAATGGCACTCCCGCCAAACTCGCCGCCAAGCTGGCGGGCCTGCCCAAGCCGACCAACTGCATATGAACGCACCTCGCCCGCTCACCCTGGAAACACCGACCGAACACCCCTTCGCCGAATTCGTGCGCATCCTGGGCAAAGGCAAGCGCGGCGCCCGCGGCCTGACCCGCGAGGAGGCCCGCGCAGCCATGACCCTGCTGCTCGAGGGCAAGGTCGAAGACACCCAGCTCGGCGCCTTCCTGATGCTGCTGCGGCACAAGGAAGAAAGCGCCGAGGAACTGGCAGGCTTCACCGAGGCCCTACGCGCCCATCTGCAAGCGCCATGCATCAAGGTCGACCTGGACTGGCCGAGCTACGCCGGCAAGAAGCGCCATCTGCCCTGGTACCTGCTGGCGGCCAAGTGCCTGGCCGGCAATGGCGTACGCATCCTGATGCACGGTGGCGGCGCCCACACCGCCGGGCGCATGTATACCGAACAACTACTCGGCCTGCTGGACATCCCGCTGTGTCGCGACTGGGCAAGCGTTGCGCAAACGCTGGACACTCACCAACTGGCCTTCTTCCCGCTGCAGGACTGGGCGCCGCAGTTGCAGCGCATGATCGACCTGCGCAACACCCTCGGCCTGCGCTCACCGATCCACTCGCTGGCCCGAGTACTCAACCCCCTAGCAGCGCGCTGCGGCCTGCAGAGCATCTTCCACCCCGGTTACCAGGCCGTGCACCGTGAGGCCAGCCGGCTGCTGGGCGACCAGGCATTGGTGATCAAGGGTGACGGTGGCGAGATCGAGATCAACCCGGATGTCACCAGCCATCTTTACGGCGCTTCGGCCGGCGATGCCTGGGACGAGGAGTGGCCGGCCCTGAGCGCCCAGCGCCATGTGAAGCCCGCCAGCCTGCAGCCGGAGCACCTGCTGGCCGTGTGGCGCGGCGAAGCCGAAGACAGCTACGGTGAAATGGCCGTGGTCTCGACCATGGCCCTTGCCCTGCGTGGCCTGGGCCTGGGCCAAGACCGCGAGCTGGCGTTCAGTACCGCCCACGCCTACTGGGCCGCCCGCGGAAACATCAAATAAACAGATCTGTTAGCCGCACTCTTTGCGCTATTCGTTCGAACGCATTGCTCTAGACTGAGCTCCAACGACAAACACTTTGTTCCGAGGAGCTCCAGCATGGGCCTTTTGATCGATGGCCGCTGGCATGACCAGTGGTACCAGACCAGCAAGGACGGCGCCTTCCAGCGCGAAAATTCGCAACGACGCAACCCACTGCCCGCCCCCGAAGCCGGCCGCTACCACCTGTATGTGTCGCTCGCCTGCCCCTGGGCCCACCGCACCCTGATCGTGCGCGCCATCAAAGGGCTGGAGCCGCTGATCGATGTGTCGGTAGTCAGCTGGCTGATGGGCGAGCATGGCTGGACCTTCGACCAGCAGGAAGGCTCCAGCGGCGACCACCTCGATGCCCTGCAGTACCTGCACCAGCGTTATACCCAGGACGACCCGCACTACACCGGGCGCGTGACGGTGCCTGTACTGTGGGACAAACAGGAAAAACGCATCGTCAACAACGAGTCGGCCGAGATCATCCGTATCTTCAACTCGGCATTCGACGAGCTGACCGGCAATACGCTGGACCTCTACCCAGCACCGCTGCGCAGCACCATCGATGCACTCAACGAGCGCATTTACCCGGCAGTGAACAACGGCGTCTACCGCGCAGGTTTCGCCACCACGCAGGAAGCCTACGAAACGGCGTTCGATGAGGTGTTCAATGAGCTGGAGTATCTGGAGGGGCTATTGGCTAGCCAGCGCTACCTGGCCGGCGAATACCTGACCGAAGCTGACGTACGCCTGTTCACCACGCTGGTGCGTTTCGATGCGGTGTACCACGGCCATTTCAAGTGCAACCTGCGCCGCCTGAGCGACTACCCGAACCTGTCCAACTGGCTGCGCGAGCTGTACCAGTGGCCGGGGGTGGCGGGTACGGTGGACATGGAACATATCCAGAAGCACTACTACATGAGCCACAAGACCATCAACCCGAACGGGATCGTGCCCAAGGGGCCGCTGCAAGATTTCAATCGGCCCCATGATCGGGAGCGCTTGCCGGGCAAAGGCATCTGGCAGAGTAAATGAAGACCCCACGTGGGAGCGGGCTTGCCCCGCGATAGCGCCAGAGCAGAGAGCAATGTTGCCGCTGCTGTCGCTATCGCGGGGCAAGCCCGCTCCCACGAGGTGTGCTCAGCTGTTTTGCGAACCTTCAAACCACGCCAGCTTCTCGCGCAACTGCACCACTTCCCCGACGATCACCAGGGTCGGCGCATGCACTTCATGCCGGGCCACCAGCTCAGGCAAGTCGGCCAAGGTACCGGTGAACACCCGCTGATTGCGTGTGGTCCCCTGCTGCACCAGCGCTGCCGGCGTACTGGCCGCACGGCCATGGCGAATCAACTCGGCGCAGATGGTCGGCAGCCCCACCAGCCCCATGTAGAACACCAGGGTTTGCGCAGGCGCCACCAGGTCGTGCCAGGGCAGGTTGCTGGTGCCATCCTTCAGGTGGCCGGTCACGAAACGCACCGACTGGGCATAGTCGCGGTGGGTCAGCGGAATACCGCCGTAGGCCGAACAACCGCTGGCTGCGGTGATGCCAGGCACCACCTGGAACGGGATACCCTGCTCGGCCAGCTCCTCGATCTCTTCGCCACCCCGGCCGAAGATGAACGGATCCCCCCCCTTGAGCCGCAGCACGCGCTTGCCCTGGCGGGCCAGATCGACCAACAGGCGGTTGATCTGGTCCTGCGGCACGCTGTGGTCGGCGCGGCGCTTGCCGACATAGATACGCTCGGCATCGCGCCGGCACATCTCGATGATGGCCGGGGCCACCAGCCGGTCATACAGCACCACGTCGGCCTGCTGCATCAGGCGCAGGGCACGGAAGGTCAGCAGGTCCGGATCACCCGGGCCGGCACCGACCAGATACACCTCGCCACCCTGCTGCACCGGCGCGCCGTCGACCATTGCCTGCAACAGGCGTTCGGCCTCGGCGCCCTGCCCGGCCAGCTGGCGCTCGGCGATCGGCCCCTGGAACACGTTCTCCCAAAAGCCGCGGCGCTGATTGACGTCAGGGTACAAGGCCTTGACCTGATGGCGGAAACGCGCGGCCAGGCCTGCCAATTCGCCATAGGCGGACGGGATCCAGGCCTCCAGCTTGGCGCGAATCAACCGCGCCAGCACCGGCGCGTCGCCACCGCTGGAGACCGCCACCACCAAGGGCGAGCGGTCGACGATGGCGGGGAAGATCACCGTGCACAAGGCCGGCGCGTCAACCACATTGACCGGCAGGCTGCGTGCCTGCGCATCCGCCGAGACCTGGGCATTGAGCCCGGGGTCATCGGTGGCCGCGATCACCAGGCGACAGCCGTCCAGGTCCGACGGCTGATAGCCGCGCACCAGCACCTCGCCACCGCCCTCACGGGCCAGTGCGGCGAGCTGGCCGTCTACCTCCGGCGCCACCACCCGCAGCGCGGCGCCGGCATCGGCCAGCAGGCGCGCCTTGCGCAGGGCGATCTCGCCACCGCCGACGATCAGCACGCGGCCGCCCTGCAGCTTATGGAACAGCGGCAGGTAATCCATCTCAGCGAATGACCTCGACGCCACCCATGTACGGCTTGAGCACTTCCGGCACACGGATCGAGCCGTCGGCCTGCTGGTAGTTCTCCAGCACTGCCACCAGGGTACGGCCTACTGCCAGGCCGGAACCGTTGAGGGTGTGCACCAGCTCCGGCTTGCCGGTTTCCGGGTTGCGCCAGCGCGCCTGCATGCGGCGGGCCTGGAAGTCGCCGCAGTTGGAGCAGGAACTGATTTCACGGTACTTGTCCTGGCTCGGCACCCACACTTCCAGGTCGTAGGTTTTCACCGCGCCGAAGCCCATGTCGCCGGTGCACAGCGCCAGCACGCGATACGGCAGCTCCAGCAACTGCAGCACGCGTTCGGCGTTGGCGGTCAGGCCTTCCAGGGCTTCCATGGATTTTGCCGGTTCCACCACCTGGACCATCTCGACCTTGTCGAACTGGTGCTGGCGGATCATGCCGCGGGTGTCACGGCCCGACGCGCCGGCCTCGCTGCGGAAGCATGGGGTGTGGGCAACCAGCTTGAGCGGCAGTTGCTTGGCGTCGAGGATCTGGTCGGCCACCAGGTTGGTCAGCGACACTTCGGCGGTCGGGATCAGGTAGAAGTCGGCCTCGCCTTCGCGAGTGATCTTGAACAGGTCTTCCTCGAACTTCGGCAGCTGGCCGGTGCCCTGCAGGGCCGGGGCCTGGACCAGGTACGGGGTGTAGTGCTCTTCGTAACCATGCTCGCCGGTGTGCAGGTTGATCATGAACTGCGCCAGGGCGCGGTGCAGGCGGGCAATCGGGCCACGCAGCACGGCGAAGCGGGCACCGGACAGCTTGGCTGCCGCCTCGAAGTCCAGGCCACCGCTGATTTCGCCCAGGGCCACGTGGTCCTTGATCTCGAAGTCGAAGGCCTGCGGGGTGCCCCAGCGGCGCACTTCGACGTTGTCGTCTTCGCTGGCACCGACCGGGACGCTGGCATCCGGCAGGTTGGGGATGGTCAGCAGGATGCCGTCGAGCTCTGCCTGGATGCCGTCCAGCTCGGCCTTGCCGGCGGCCAGCTCGTTGGCCATGCGCTCGACGTCTGCCATCAGCGGGGCGATGTCCTCACCCTTGGCCTTGGCCTGGCCGATGGACTTGGAGCGGGCGTTACGCTCGGCCTGCAGTTGCTCGGTACGGGTCTGCACCGCCTTGCGGCGCTCTTCCAGTGATTCGATGCGCGCGACATCCAGGCTGAAGCCACGGGAGGCCAGGCGGTCCGCCACTTCCTGAAGTTGGCCGCGTAACAGTTTGGAATCGAGCATATCGTTCTCTCGTTATAGGTAGGTGTTGGTTCAGAATCGGGTAAGGGTGAGGCCGGCCCAGGTCGCAAGCAGCCCGCCCACCACGCTAATACCGGTATAGCCCAAGGCTAGCGGAACCTGCCCGCTTTCGAGCAGGCGCACGGTATCCAGGGAAAAGGAAGAAAAGGTGGTCAGGCCACCGAGAAAGCCGACGATCAGCCCAGCGCGCAGCTCCACCGGCACCATGGGTTTGTGCAGGAACAGGCCGTACAGCAGGCCGATCAGCAGGCAGCCCACCAGGTTGACCGCCAGCGTACCGAGATAGAAATGCTTCGGCCAGTTGGCAGCGACCCAGTTGGTGGTGGCAAAGCGCAGCAGGGTACCGGCGATGCCGCCGGCACTGACGGCGGCGATGAGTGCGATCACGGTTTTCTCCGTTGGCGGGGGCTGGTGCGGTCGAGCTCGGCCAGGTGACGCAGCTTTTCGCCGATCTTCAGCTCCAGCCCACGCGGCACCGGCTGGTAGTACTGGCGCGGTTCCAGTTGCTCGGGGAAATAGTCTTCACCGGCGGCATAGGCATCCGGCTCGTCGTGGGCGTAGCGGTATTCCTCGCCGTAGCCCAGCTGCTTCATCAGCTTGGTCGGGGCATTGCGCAGGTGCAGCGGCACCTCCAGCGAACCGTGCTCGGCCGCTTCGCGCATGGCTGCCTTGAAGCCCATGTACACCGCATTGCTTTTCGGGGCGCAGGCGATGTAGGTGATGGCCTGGGCCACCGCCAGCTCGCCTTCCGGGCTGCCCAGGCGCTCCTGCACGTCCCAGGCCGCCAGGCACAGGCTCAGGGCACGCGGGTCGGCGTTGCCGATGTCTTCACTGGCCATGCGCACCACCCGCCGGGCGATGTACAGCGGGTCACAGCCGCCGTCGAGCATGCGCGCGTACCAGTACAGCGCGCCATCGGGGTTGGAGCCACGCACCGACTTGTGCAGCGCCGAGATCTGGTCGTAGAACGCCTCGCCGCCCTTGTCGAAACGTCGACGGCTGTCGCCGAGCAGGCTTTGCAGCAGCTCGACGCCAATTTCACCGCCGTCGTCGGCCAGGTCCGAGGCGTTCTCGAGGAAGTTGAGCATACGCCGGCCATCGCCATCGGCGGCGGCCATGAGCATCTTGAAGGCCTCGTCGCCAACCCGCAGGTTGCGCTTGCCCAGGCCGCGCTCCTCGCTCAGCGCACGGTCGACCAGCTTGCGCAGCGCCGCTTCGTCCAGGCTCTTGAGCACATACACCCGCGCCCGCGACAACAAGGCGTTGTTCAGTTCGAACGAGGGGTTCTCGGTAGTGGCGCCGATGAAGATCAGCGTGCCGTCCTCCACATAGGGCAGGAAGGCGTCCTGTTGCGACTTGTTGAAGCGGTGCACCTCGTCAACGAACAGGATGGTGCGCCGGCCGTACTGGCCGGCCTGCTGCTTGGCCACCTCGACCGCCTGGCGAATCTCCTTCACCCCGGCCAGCACCGCCGAGACCGTTTCGAAGTGCGCATCGCAGAACTGCGCCAGCAACCGCGCCAGGGTGGTCTTGCCCACCCCGGGCGGTCCCCAGAAGATCATCGAATGCAGCGCACCCTGCTCCAGCGCCTCGCGCAGCGGCTTGCCGCGCGCCAGCAGGTGCTCCTGGCCAACGTACTCGTCCAGGTTGGACGGGCGCAGCCGGGCGGCCAGGGGCTGGGCGACGGGTTCGCTTCGAAACAGGTCCATCACGGGCTCCGCTTACTCCTTGATGACGTCCGCGCCTTTGGGGATGTCGAACTTGAAGGTGCTGTCCGGCACCGCCTGGTTGGCCTTGACGCCATTGAACAGGATGTTGGTGCGCTGGCCGACACTGTCGATCAGTTGCATGTCGTTGATCAGGCCCTTGCGGAACGACACGCGCAGCGAGTCGAACAAGGTGTCCTTGGTCTTGGGCTTGAGGGTGAAGTCCATGACTTCGCCCTGCTCCTTGGAGGTGATGTCGAAGCTCTGGCTGATCTTCGACACGTCACCGGACAGCAGCAGCGCCGGGGTCTGGTTCAGACGCACGTCGAGCTTCTTGATGGTGGCCTGTTCCAGATCCGGGTCCCACAGGGTGACGTTCTTGCCGTCGGACACCACCACCTGCTCCTGCGGTGCATTGGTGTGCCAGTAGAACAGGCCCGGGCGCTTGACGGTCATCTTGCCGGAGGTTTCCTGCAGGTTGGCACCGTCGGCGGCAAGGGTCAGCTGGGAAAAGTTGGCTTCAATGGTCTGCGACTTCTCCAGCAACTGGGTCAGGCGCTGCACATCCTGCTCGCCGGCATGGGCCGACAAAGTGCCCGCAGCCAGGGCAGAAACCAACAGCATGCGAATCGCGCGCATGGAAATCCTCGTAGAACAGTGGGTGGGCCGGGCACCTCGTGTGCCCGGCAGGGTGATCTTCAATCGCGTGGGCCGCCCGGGGCAATCACTTCCCGCGAGCCGTTGCTGTTCATGGGGGTGACCACACCGGCCATCTCCATCGACTCGATCATCCGCGCGGCGCGGTTGTAACCGATCTTCAGCTTGCGCTGTACCGCGGAAATCGAGGCCCGGCGGCTTTCCAGCACGAACTGCACGGCTTCGTCGTAGAGGGCGTCGGCTTCCGGGTCATCGCCGTCGCCACCACCACCGCCACCGCCGTCGAAGCCGCTGCCGGCCTCCTCGACACCATTGAGGATGTCGTCGTTGTAGTCCGGCGCGCCACGCAGCTTCCACGCCTCGACCGTGCGATGCACCTCGTCGTCGGAAACGAACGCGCCATGCACGCGGATCGGCAGGCTGGTGCCCGGCGGCATGTACAGCATGTCACCGTGGCCCAGCAGCTGCTCGGCGCCACCCTGGTCGATGATGGTCCGCGAGTCGATCTTGCTCGACACCTGGAACGCCATGCGGGTCGGGATGTTGGCCTTGATCAGGCCGGTGATCACGTCCACCGACGGGCGCTGGGTGGCCAGGATCAGGTGGATACCGGCGGCACGGGCCTTCTGGGCGATACGGGCGATCAGTTCTTCGACCTTCTTGCCGACGATCATCATCATGTCGGCGAATTCGTCGACCACCACCACGATGGTCGGCAGGGTCTTCAGCGTCGGCGGCTCGTCGTCCATGCTCTCGCGACGGTACAGCGGGTCGTGGATGACTTCGCCGGCCTCTTGCGCGTCCTTGATCTTGCGGTTGAAGCCGGCCAGGTTACGCACACCCATGGCCGCCATCAGCTTGTAGCGCCGCTCCATCTCGGCAACGCTCCAGCGCAGGGCATTGGCGGCGTCCTTCATGTCGGTGACCACCGGGCACAGCAGGTGCGGAATGCCTTCGTAGATCGACAGTTCGAGCATTTTCGGGTCGATCATGATCAACCGCGCGTCTTCCGGGCCCGATTTGAACAGGATCGACAGGATCATGGCGTTCACACCCACCGACTTACCGGAGCCAGTGGTACCGGCCACCAGCAGGTGGGGCATCTTCGCCAGGTCGGTGATCACCGGCTTGCCGCCGATATCGTGGCCCAGGGCCAGGGTGACCGGCGACTTGTTCTCGTCGAACTGCGGCGACGACAGCACTTCGGAGAAGCGCACCATCTGGCGGTTCTCGTTGGGGATCTCGATACCCACGGTGGTCTTGCCGGGGATCACTTCGACCACCCGCACGCTGGTCACGGCCAGCGAACGCGCCAGGTCCTTGGCCAGGTTGGCGATGCGGCTGACCTTCACGCCTGCGGCGGGCTGGATTTCGTAACGGGTAATCACCGGGCCCGGGTGAATCGAATCGACAGAGACTTCGACGCCGAACTCTTTCAGTTTGATTTCCAGCAGGTGGCCGACCCCAGCCAGGGACTCCGGCGAGTACTCGATCTTCTTCTGCTCGGCCGGGTCGAGGATGGAGATCGAAGGCAGCGTGCCTTCCACGGCGCTGTCGACGAACAGCGGCGCCTGCTTCTCCTTCATCACCCGCTTGCTCGGCTCGGGCGCCTTGACCTGCGGCGGCGGCATGTTGATCACCGGGGCCGGCTGTTGTTCGCGCTGGGCCACATGCTTGGTCAGGGCTTCGTCGCGCTCGATGATGCGCTCGCGGGCCTTGATCTGCTCGCGTTTGTCCGGCACCACCGGGGCGACCACTTCATCGACCTGCTCGTCCACTTCGCGCAGCTGCGCCACCAGGCGCTTGCGCTCGTTGCGCGCCTCCCACCAGCGGTTGGCGGCACCCTGCACCAGCTCGAACAGGTCGAGGGTGATCTTGCCGGTGACGTCCATCACCTTGAACCACGACAGGTCGGTGAACACGGTCAGACCGAACAGGAACAGCGCAATGAACATCAGCGTGCTGCCCTGCACGTTGAGCAGGTTGCGCGCCAGATCCCCAAGGCTCTCGCCCAGGGCCCCGCCAGCGGAGAACGGCAGGATCTCCGAGGGGTGGAAATGAATATGCGCCAGCGCCGCGCCCGACAGCACCAGGAACACCAGGCCGATCAGCCGCCAGGAAAACAGCCAGCCGCTCCACTGCCAAGGCTGGTGACGTTCGCGGAAGATCTGCCAGGTCTTGATCGCCAGCAGCAGCGGGAAAATGTAGGCGAAGTAGCCGAGCACCATGAACAGGATGTCGGCGAAGTAGGCACCGGCACGGCCAGCGGCGTTCACCACCTGCTCGGTGTTGCTGGTGTGGCTGAAGCCAGGGTCGGAGGTGTCGTAGGTGAGCAGCGCCATCCACAGGTACAGGCACAGGGCACCGACGGCGATCAACGCACCTTCCTTGAGGCGGTAATGCAGCTGTTGCCGCCACAGGGGCACTGGCAAGGGGGCTGGAGTTGCGGTGGATTTCTTCAAAACGCGTCTATTCCTGCGCGAATAGTGATTGACCGGTGACTGGCCAACAAATCACTACTTTTAACATTACTGCCCGCCAGCCGCCATGGCGGCACGCCGTTTCGGGCGTGAACGGGGGCTACTTTCATTTAGTTGCAATTTGAGCATGCATTTTCTTTTGTGACAAAGGCTTATGCTGTGTTTTTGCACAGGTGTGACAGCAAATGCGTCAGATGGTGCCAGCCGGCAGATGAATATGCGGCCTGAGCGGACGCATTCGCGGGTAAACCCGCTCCCACAGGGACCGCGCATAACCTGTAGGAGCGGGTTTACCCGCGAACAGGCAAAGGATGATTGACCCTGCCAGGCGCGCACGCCATGCTGGTCGCCCTCCCCTCCCCCACCGCCCAAGACCCATGCTCACCTGGCTGACCCGCGACTCGCTGACCTTCCCGCCCCTGGAAAAAGCCCTGCATGACCCCAACGGCCTGCTGGCCGCCGGCGGCGACCTCACCCCCGACCGACTGGTCGCAGCCTATCGCCACGGCTGCTTCCCCTGGTACCAGGATGGCCAGCCAATCCTCTGGTGGTCGCCCGACCCACGCACCGTGCTGTTCCCTGACGAACTGCACGTTTCGCGCTCACTGGCCAAGCTGATCCGCCAGGGCCGCTACCAGGTCAGCTTCGACACCGACTTCGCTGCCGTGATTGCCGCCTGCGCCGCGCCACGCGATTACGCCGACGGCACCTGGATCACCGACAACATGCGTGCCGCCTACTGCGAACTGCACCGGCGCGGTTTCGCCCACTCGGTGGAGGTGCGCCAGGATGGCGAGCTGGTGGGCGGCCTCTACGGGCTGGCCATGGGCCGGCTGTTCTTCGGCGAATCGATGTTCAGCCGTGCCGACAACGCGTCGAAAGTGGGCTTCGTAGCCCTGGTCGAGCACCTGCGCGAAGCCGGTTTCGCCCTGATCGACTGCCAGATGCCGACCAACCACCTGCACAGCCTGGGCGCCCGCGCCATCAGCCGGGCGAACTTCGCCGAACACCTGGCCAAGTACCTCGATGCCCCCAACCACGCCACCTGGGTTCGCTAGGCGAGTTCCCGGAGCTGGCTTACACTTAGTAACAACGTCTCACCGAAGGGGTTGATCATGACAGAGCTGGCGCGGTTGAAGTTCTATGCCACTCAACCCCACTCCTGCAGCTACCTGCCGGACGAACAGGCCACCACGCTGTTTCTCGACCCGAGCCAGCCGATGGACGTGCACGTGTACGCCGACCTGTCGGAAATGGGCTTTCGTCGCAGCGGCGACCACCTCTATCGCCCGCATTGCCAGCACTGCAATGCCTGCGTACCGGCGCGCATTCCCGCCGCACGTTTCATCCCCAATCGCCAGCAACGGCGCATCCTCAAGCGCAACGCCGACCTGACCGTCACGGCCGCGCGTCCGGCATTCAAGGAAGAGTATTTCGACCTCTACCGGCGCTACATCGAGCAGCGCCACGCTGATGGCGACATGTACCCGCCAAGCCGCGACCAGTTCGCCACCTTCCTGGTGCGCGACCTGCCGTTCTGCTGGTTCTACGAGTTCCGCCTCGATGGCCGCCTGCTGGCCATCGCGGTCTGCGACCTGCTGCCCAACGGCCTGTCGGCGGTGTACACCTTCTACGAGCCCGAGGAAGAACGCCGCAGCCTCGGCCGCTATGCCATTCTCTGGCAGATCGGCGAAGCCCTGCGGCAGAACCTCGATGCCGTCTACCTGGGCTACTGGATCAAGAACTGCAAGAAAATGAACTACAAGACCCAGTACCGCCCCATCGAATTGCTGATCAACCAGCGCTGGGTCAGCCTCAACTGAAAGCATTGGCTTGAAACACAATTTTCGGGCATAATCCACGCCACTTTTTTTGCCCGGTGCAGTTACGCGTCGGGCCAACTCTGGACACCGAGGGCTTTACTGCATGTCGAAAGAAGACAGCTTCGAAATGGAAGGCACTGTCGTCGACACCCTGCCCAACACCATGTTCCGCGTGGAGTTGGAAAACGGGCACGTCGTTACCGCGCATATCTCTGGCAAGATGCGCAAGAACTACATCCGTATTCTCACTGGCGACAAGGTCCGCGTCGAACTGACGCCATACGACCTGAGCAAGGGCCGCATCACCTACCGTGCGCGCTAAGCTCCAGCCATAAAAAAGCCCGGCCATGTGCCGGGCTTTTTTATGGGCCGTGAAAAGCATCGCGGGGCAAGTCGCATCGGCGCACCGCCGCCCCCACGCCAGCAAACACTGCCTGACGTGGGAGCGGGCTTGCCCCGCGATGATGTTTAAGCGACTTCAGCCGTGGTCTCGTAATCGAACACCAACTCGCCATCGCGCAGATCGATGTGCACCACACCGCCATGCTCGGCCAGCTCACCAAACAGGATCTCTTCGGCCAGCGGCCGCTTGATCTTGTCCTGGATCAGCCGCGCCATCGGCCGCGCGCCCATCTGCACGTCGTAGCCCGAGGCCGCCAACCAGCCGCGCGCGGCATCGGTAACCTCCAGCAGCACGCGCTTGTCCTCGAGCTGCGCCTGCAACTCGATGAGGAACTTGTCGACGATGCTCTTGATGGTCTCGTGGGACAGACGACCAAACTGGATGATGGTGTCCAGGCGGTTGCGGAACTCCGGCGTGAAGCTCTTGCGAATGACCTCCATCGCGTCGGACGAGTGATCCTGATGGGTGAAACCAATCGAGGCCCGCGCCGCGGTTTCGGCACCGGCGTTGGTGGTCATGATCAGGATCACGTTGCGGAAGTCCGCCTTGCGCCCGTTGTTGTCGGTCAGGGTGCCGTGGTCCATCACCTGCAGCAGCAGGTTGAAGACTTCCGGGTGGGCCTTCTCGATTTCATCGAGCAGCAGCACGCAGTGCGGTTGCTTGGTGATTGCCTCGGTCAGCAGGCCACCCTGGTCGAAACCGACGTAGCCCGGTGGCGCACCGATCAGGCGCGACACGGTATGCCGCTCCATGTACTCGGACATGTCGAAGCGTACCAGCTCGACACCCAGCGCCTTGGCCAACTGGCGGGCGGCTTCGGTCTTGCCCACGCCAGTGGGGCCGGCGAACAGGAACGAGCCGACTGGCTTGTCCGGTGCTTTAAGCCCCGCACGCGACAGCTTGATCGCCGTGGCCAGCGAATCGATGGCCGCGTCCTGACCAAATACGGTCAGCTTCAGGTCACGCTCCAGATTGCGCAGCAGCTCTTTGTCGGAACTGGTGACGTGCTTCGGCGGAATCCGCGCGATCTTGGCAACGATATCCTCGACCTGCGGCACCTCGATACGCTTGACCCGGCTGGCTTCCGGCTGCAGACGCTGGTAGGCACCCGCCTCGTCGATCACGTCGATGGCCTTGTCCGGCATGTGCCGATCATTGATGTAACGCGAAGCCAGCTCTGCAGCTGCCCGCAACGCCTCATCGCTGTACTCGATGTTGTGATGGCTCTCGAAGCGCCCTTTCAAGCCGCGCAGGATACCAACGGTGTCCTCCACCGAAGGCTCGGTGACATCGACCTTCTGGAAACGCCGCGCCAGGGCGCGGTCCTTCTCGAAGATGCCACGAAACTCCTGGAAGGTGGTCGAGCCGATGCAGCGGATATCACCCGACGACAGTAACGGCTTGAGCAGATTGGAGGCATCCATCACACCGCCGGAAGCTGCACCGGCACCGATGATGGTGTGGATCTCGTCGATGAACAGGATCGCCTGCGGACGTTTTTTCAGCTCGCCGAGCAGCGCCTTGAAGCGCTTCTCGAAGTCGCCGCGGTACTTGGTACCCGCCAGCAGCGCACCCAGGTCGAGCGAATAGACCACGCTCTGGGCCAGCAGATCGGGCACCTGGCCATCGACGATGCGCTTGGCCAGGCCTTCGGCGATGGCGGTCTTGCCCACCCCGGCCTCGCCGACCAGCAGCGGGTTGTTCTTGCGGCGACGAGCGAGGATCTGCGCAACGCGCTCGACCTCCTGCTCGCGGCCCACCAGCGGGTCGATACGCCCGGCACGGGCCAGTTCGTTCAGGTTGCTGGCATAGGCGTCCAGCGGATTGCTGGACGACGAGGTTTCGCCACCCTCCTCGTCCTGCATGTCCTGGTCGCTGTCGTTGTGCGACCCGTGGCCAGGCACCTTGCTGATGCCATGGGCGATGTAGTTGACCACATCGATGCGCGCCACGCTCTGCTGCTTGAGCAGAAACACCGCCTGGCTTTCCTGTTCGCTGAAGATCGCCACCAGCACGTTGGCGCCGGTCACTTCGCGCTTGCCGGAACTTTGCACATGGAACACGGCACGCTGCAGCACACGCTGGAAGCCCAGCGTCGGTTGCGTTTCACGGTCCTCGTCATGCACGGGGATCAGCGGCGTGGTCGAATCGATGAACTCCTGCAGGTCATGCTTGAGCTTGTCGAGATTGGCGCCACAGGCGCGCAGAACGGTCGCGGCAGCCTCATTGTCAAGGAGTGCCAGCAGCAGATGTTCGACGGTCATGAACTCATGACGCTTCGAACGAGCCTCCTTGAAGGCCAGATTGAGGGTGACTTCGAGCTCGCGGTTTAACATAGCTTCACCTCATACCCAAGTGGTCGGCGATTAACCGTCCTTCTCGATTTCACAGAGTAGCGGATGCTGGCTTTCCCTGGCGTATTGGTTGACCTGCATGGCCTTTGTCTCGGCGATGTCCCGGGTAAACAATCCGCACACTGCTCGCCCTTCGGTATGGACGGTCAGCATGATCTTGGTCGCCAGCTCGCGGTTCAGATTGAAGAACGTCTCGAGCACTTCGACGACGAAATCCATTGGTGTGTAGTCATCATTGAACAAAACCACCTTGTACATCGGTGGCGCCTGCAGGATCGGTTTGGCCTCCTGCACCGCAAGGCCGGCACCGTCATCCTCATGCCCGTCCTCATGGGACTGCGGGCGGTCCTGATTGAATGTTAGTCGAATCTCACTGGGTACATGCATGGAAAGAATTTCATCATGATCGACAGGTTAAGGTTGTGAGTTGACCGCGCAGGCCCCTGTCGGCGCGGGCGCCGGGTGACCTTGACTATCGGCAAAACGGTGTTACAACCAATAAGAACCCACCGTGGTCGATAAAGATCCGCGCAGTCAACCAGATTTTTCGCAAGGTTCGTATGCGGATAACGTGGATGATACTCCAGTGATGGAGTCCTTTGCAGAGGGACATAGGGATGGCAAGCGGTAAAGTCAAGTGGTTCAACAATGCCAAGGGCTATGGATTCATCAATGAAGAGGGTAAGAGCGAAGACCTGTTCGCCCATTACTCCGCCATCCAGATGGATGGCTACAAGACATTGAAAGCCGGCCAGGCAGTCACGTTCGAGCTCGTGCAAGGTCCCAAGGGCACGCATGCGGTGAATATCCAGAGTGTCACCGCCAGCAGTGCAGGTACCAGCACAGGCAATGCCGCCCCTGCCAATACCGCCCAAGCCTGATCCCCGCTCATTGCCGGTATACGAAAAAACGGCCGCTTCTTTAATAAAGAGGCGGCCGGTTTTTTTGCCCGCCTTACATGTGCTTGATCATTGCCTCGCCAAAGCCGGAACTGCCGACCAGCGTTGCGCCGTCCATCAGACGCTCAAAATCATAAGTCACCGTCTTGGCCGCAATCGCGCCATTGGTGCCCTTGATGATCAGGTCGGCGGCCTCGGTCCACCCCATGTGCCGCAGCATCATTTCGGCCGACAGGATCACCGAGCCTGGGTTGACCTGATCCTTGCCAGCGTATTTGGGCGCAGTGCCGTGGGTGGCCTCGAACATGGCCACGGTATCCGACAGGTTGGCCCCCGGCGCGATGCCGATGCCGCCCACCTCCGCCGCCAGCGCGTCGGACAGGTAGTCGCCATTGAGGTTGAGCGTGGCGATCACGTCGTATTCGGCCGGGCGCAGCAGGATCTGCTGGAGCATGGCATCGGCGATGGCGTCCTTGACGATCACTTCACGGCCGGTCTTCGGGTTCTTGAACTTCATCCAGGGGCCGCCGTCCAGCAGTTCGGCGCCGAACTCGTCACGGGCCACTTCATAACCCCAATCCTTGAACGCGCCTTCGGTGAACTTCATGATGTTGCCCTTGTGCACCAGGGTCAGCGACTTGCGATCGTTGTCCACCACATACTGCAGCGCCTTGCGCACCAGGCGCTTGGTGCCCTCCCGGGAAACCGGCTTGACGCCGATACCGCAGTCCTGGTCGAAACGGATCTTGGTAACGCCCATTTCCTCCTTGAGGAACTTGATCACCTTGTTCGCCTCGGGCGAGCCGGCCTTCCACTCGATACCTGCATAGATGTCTTCTGAGTTCTCGCGGAAGATCACCATGTCGACGTCACCCGGCTTCTTCACAGGGCTGGGCACACCCTGGAACCACACCACAGGCCGCAGGCACACGTAAAGGTCGAGCTGCTGGCGCAACGCCACGTTGAGCGAGCGAATACCGCCACCGACCGGCGTGGTCAGCGGCCCCTTGATCGACACCACATAGTCTTTCACCGCATCCAGGGTTTCCTGGGGCAGCCAGGTGTCCTGGTCATAGACTTGCGTGGCCTTCTCGCCGGCATATACCTCCATCCAGGCGATCTTGCGCTTGCCGCCGTAGGCCTTCTGCACGGCTGCATCCACCACCTTGATCATCACCGGCGAAACGTCCACGCCGATACCGTCGCCTTCGATGTAGGGGATGATGGGGTTGTCGGGAACATTGAGCGAATGGTCTGCATTGACGGTGATCTTGGTGCCGTCAGTCGGAACCTTGATTTTCTGGTATCCCATGCTGCACTACTCCGCTTTTCGCTGGTGTGATTGAAAAACGCGCGATGCACTGAGCCTAAACCAGGATTGCCGAGCTGCAAGCTGCAAGTTTCAAGCGGCAAGAGATGAGCTGTTCTTGCACCTTGCAGCTTGCGACTTGCAGCTTGCGACTTGCAGCTGCCGCCCTGCGGCATTGCGCCACATTGCCCCTACGTCTTTGGTCTTATAAATGGCGCGATCGCACTTGACCTTGCTGAATCGACCAAAGGGTTTGATATACTGCGCCGCGACCGCAGGGTCATCGGGGCGAATCCCAGGAAAATGCGGACCGCCCTTGGCCATGAATGGCCACGAAGCCTGGGTTGTTACCGCACCCCAGCACTTGACGCTCGACTGATGCATCCACCATCACCGCTCGCAGCCTCTCGACTTTCCGCTCATGGCGATGCCAGGGCGAAGCGCCTACCCTGCGCACCTCGAGACTCGAGTACGCTCAGCACATAGAGAGTTAACCCGCATGCCCACCCGTTCCAAGATCATCTACACCTTCACCGACGAAGCCCCCGCCCTCGCCACCTATTCGCTGCTGCCGATCGTCGAAGCCTTCACTGCTTGCGCCGACATCGCCGTCGAAACCCGCGACATCTCCCTGGCCGGCCGCATCCTCGCGGCGTTCCCGGAGCAACTGGGCACCCAGAAGCAGGTAGCCGATCACCTGGCGGAACTGGGCCAGCTGGCCACCACCCCTGAAGCCAACATCATCAAGCTGCCGAACATCTCCGCTTCGGTCCCGCAGTTGAAGGCCGCCATCAAGGAACTGCAAGCCAAGGGCTTCAACATTCCTGACTACGCCGACGAGCCGGCCAGCGCCGAAGAGAAAGAATCCCGCGCACGCTACGACCGCATCAAAGGTTCGGCCGTGAACCCCGTGCTGCGCGAAGGCAACTCCGACCGCCGCGCACCGCTGTCGGTCAAGAACTACGCCCGCAAGCACCCGCACAAAATGGGCGCCTGGGCCGCCGACTCCAAGTCGCACGTTGCCCACATGACCCAGGGCGACTTCTACGGCAGCGAGAAAGCCGCACTGATCGAGGCTGACGACAGCCTGCGCATCGAGCTGGTCGGCAAAGACGGCAGCACCACCGTCCTGAAAGAAAAGACCGCGGTCAAGGCCGCCGAAGTCATCGACTGCGCCACCATGAGCCGCAAAGCGCTCAAGGCCTTCATCGCCGAGCAGATCGCCGATGCCAAGGCATCTGGCGTGCTGCTGTCGGTACACCTGAAAGCCACCATGATGAAGGTCTCCGACCCGATCATGTTCGGCGTGATCGTCGAAGAGTTCTACGGCGACGTGCTCAACAAGCACGCCGCAGCCCTGACCGAAGTAGGCTTCAACGCCAACAACGGTATCGGCGACCTGTACGCCCGCATCAAGGACCTGCCAGCCGACAAGCAGGCCGAGATCGAAGCCGACATCCAGGCCCTGTACGCCGTTCGTCCGGCCCTGGCCATGGTCAACTCGGACAAAGGCATCACCAACCTGCACGTACCGAGCGACGTCATCGTCGACGCCTCGATGCCTGCGATGATCCGTGACTCGGGCAAGATGTGGAACACCGCCGGCGAGCTGCAAGACGCCAAGGCCGTGATCCCGGACCGCTGCTACGCCGGCATCTACCAGGCCACCATCGAAGACTGCAAAGTCAACGGCGCCTTCGACCCGACCACCATGGGCAGCGTACCGAACGTTGGCCTGATGGCGCAGAAAGCCGAAGAATACGGCTCCCACGACAAGACCTTCCAGATCAAGGCCGACGGCGTCGTGCGCGTGGTCGACGGCAAGGGCAAAGTCGTGCTGGAGCAGAACGTCGAAGCCGGTGACATCTTCCGCATGTGCCAGACCAAGGACGCGCCGATCCAGGACTGGGTCAAGCTGGCCGTCAACCGCGCCCGCCTGAGCAACACCCCGGCGGTGTTCTGGCTGGACCCGGCCCGCGCCCACGACGGCGTGATGATCGAGAAGGTACAGGCGTACCTGAAGGATCACGACACCACCGGCCTGGACATCCGCGTCCTGGCCCCGGTCGATGCCATCAAGTTCTCCCTGGCCCGCATCCGCGAAGGCAAGGACACCATCTCGGTGACCGGCAACGTGCTGCGCGACTACCTGACCGACCTGTTCCCGATCATGGAGCTGGGCACCAGCGCCAAGATGCTGTCGATCGTCCCGCTGATGAACGGCGGTGGCCTGTTCGAAACCGGCGCCGGCGGTTCGGCACCGAAGCACGTGCAGCAGCTGGTCGAAGAGAACTTCCTGCGCTGGGATTCGCTGGGTGAGTTCCTGGCCCTGGCCGCCTCGCTCGAGCACCTGGGCAACACCTACGCCAACCCGCGCGCCAAGGTCCTGGCCAACACCCTGGACCAGGCCACCGGCAAGTTCCTCGACACCAACAAGTCGCCTTCGCGCAAGGTCGGCGGTATCGACAACCGTGGCAGCCACTTCTACCTGACCCTGTACTGGGCAGAGGCCCTGGCCGCCCAGAGCGACGACGCCGCCCTGCAGGCGCGCTTCGCCCCGCTGGCAAAAACCCTGGCCGAGAACGAAGCGACCATCGTCGCCGAGCTCAACGCCGTTCAGGGCAAGCCGGCCGACATCGGTGGCTACTACGCCCCGGATGCCGAGCTGACCGCCAAGGTGATGCGCCCAAGCCAGACCCTGAACAGCGCCATCGCGGCACTGTAAGGTTCGCTTGAAGTAACAGCACAAACCCCGGCCACGCACCGGGGTTTGTGCTTTCTGAAGCCTGTGAAAAACTCCGTGGGAGCGGGCTTGCCCCGCGATTGCGTCCGTTCAGGTACATTGCAATCGCGGG
>NZ_VZZR01000041.1:0-15879 GCF_009650555.1 Pseudomonas sp. EMN2 | reverse complement strand
AAACAGATGTGGGAGCTGGCTTGCCAGCGATGCGCCGCGCGGGCGGCGCTCGATCTCATAGGCGCTGCAAATTCATCGACATGCACCCGGCAGCCCACACCCAGTCCCAAGCCAGCCCTCACACCCTCCTGTGCATATGCGTAGTCCGCCAAACCGGATCCCCTTCCACATCCACAATGGCAAACCCCTGCCCCTCCCAGAACCGAATCGCCCCCGGCAAAAACGGATGGGTATGCAGGTACAACCACTCAACCCCCGCCCCCCGCGCCCGCTCGCGCAGCGCCGCGAACAGCGCCCCGGCCAGCCCACAACGGCGGTATTCGGGCGCAACAAACAACCGCACCACTTCCACGGTACGGCGGCCATGGTAATCGAGCTGGGCAAAGCGATGGTCATACGGCAGATACCCGATGCCCGCCACCAACCGGCCCTGGTCATGGGCGACCAGAAACAGCCCCTCCCCCTCAAGGTAATTTTCCTCGAAACAGGCAAGGTCCCTGGGCATCGGTGAATCGGCGAGCATCGGGAAAAGCCCGCGGCGGGCGGTATCGATGAAATCGACCACCTCACGGGCATTCAGGTGGGTGGCGGTGCTCAGCGTCCAGGTCGGCATCGGCGTTGCGGCGGCTCATTCATCACGGGCCGCCAGCATACCCAATCACCCCGGCGAAGGTCAGGCCACGGTGTCGACCGAACCGCCGGCACTGCTGCTGCCAAGCTTGGACAGGGTCTCCAGCAACTGCGCGGTAGCCGCCGAGATCTGCCCGATGATGGTGGTGATACTGGCCTGCTTGGCAGCGATCGCCGCCTGGCTCGCCGCGTCGTCATGCTGCTTGGCCATCATCGCGGCCAGCTGTTTCTGCTCTTCGGCCAGCTGCTTCTGCAGCCGCTTGATCATCTCGCGCAGCTCCTTGACCTCTGCAGGCTCGGAGCTCTTGTCGGTCTCGATGCTCGGCCCGGTGTCGGCATCTGCCTTGAACAGCTTGGGGTCGATCTTCAGCGGCGCGGCTTCCTGAGTGCCGCTGCCAGCCTGGGCCGTGCCGCTCTGGGCAGCATTGTTGAGGGTCGGCGCGGCGCCGGCGATGTTGATGAGCGTGAAATTGACCATGTCCCTATCCTCTGCAAGGGTCCTTCCGATGACTGCATATCGGCCGACCGCAGCGAAACATGAACGCCAACGCGTCGATAAATTTACCCCCCCGCCATTCGTCAACCTGATACCCGAACCCTGCCCGGGCGCCCGTGCGCCACCGGCAGGCTCCCGATCAGCCCTGCAACGAGATGGCAATGACCAAGACCCGTTCCCGCAAAGCCCTGTACATCGGCCTGCCCCTGGCCCTGGCGGTCGCCCTGGGCAGCGCCGCCGGCTACTTCTACTGGCAAGGCCGCGAGGCCGGTTACCCGCGCCAGATCGTCGAACAGGCCAATGCCCTGCACGAGCACATGCTCTCCTTCGACAGCCACGTCACCGTGCCGCTGGACCTGGGCAACGCCGGCAACGAGCTGGACAAGGACGGCCCGACCCAGTTCGACCTGGTCAAGGCCAACCGCGGGCGCCTGTCGGGCGCCGCGCTGACCATTTTCGGCTGGCCGGAAATCTGGAACGGCCCCAACGCCCCGCACCGCCCCACCCCCGGCTTTGTCGATGCCGCGCGCCACGAACAAGAGGTGCGCTACAAGATCATCAGCGGCATGGTCCGCGACTTCCCCAACCAGGTCGGCAT
This sequence comes from Pseudomonas sp. EMN2, assembly GCF_009650555.1. NCBI lineage: Bacteria > Pseudomonadati > Pseudomonadota > Gammaproteobacteria > Pseudomonadales > Pseudomonadaceae > Pseudomonas > Pseudomonas sp. EMN2. The sequence continues at coordinate 14,155 of NZ_VZZR01000041.1, read as the reverse complement.
CGCCTACACCCCCGCCGACTTCCGCCGCCTCAACGGCGAAGGCAAGTTCGCCATCTTCATCAGCATGCTCAACGCCTACCCGCTGGGCCATGACGTCGCCCAGCTGGACCTGTGGGCCGCACGCGGCATGCGCATGTTCGGCTTCAGCTACACCGGCAACAACGACTGGGCCGACTCCTCGCGCCCGCTGCCGTTCTTCAACGACACCGCCGACGCCCTCGGCGGCCTGTCGCCGCTGGGCGAACAGGCGGTCAAACGCCTCAACGACCTGGGCGTGATCATCGACGTGTCGCAGATGTCGACCAAGGCCCTGGAAGACGTGGCCCGCCTGTCGCGCGCACCGATGGTTGCCTCGCACTCGGCGCCCCGGGCCCTGGTGGACATCCCACGCAACCTCTCCGACCACGAGATGCAGCTGATCAAGGCCAGCGGCGGGGTGATCCAGGTGGTTGGTTTCGGCCAGTACCTCAAGCCCTTGGGCAAGCCGGTGCTGGACAAGCTCGACGCCCTGCGCGCGCGCTTCGACCTGCAACCGCTGCAAGGCCTGGCCAACGCCCTGATGCCCGGCGACGCGGTGATCGCCATCTGGCCCGAGGCGCGTTTCGGCGAATACGCAAGTTCGCTGTACGGCATCCTCGAAGAAGAACCCAAGGCCACCCTCAAACAGTACGTCGACGCCATCGACTACACGGTCAAGAAGGTCGGCATCGACCACGTCGGCATCAGTTCCGACTTCAACGACGGCGGCGGCCTGGACGGCTGGAAGGACGTGAGCGAAATCCGCAACGTCACCGCCGAACTGCTGACCCGCGGCTACAGCGAGACGGACATCGCGAAACTCTGGGCGGGCAACTTCCTGCGCGCCTGGGAACAGGTACAAAAATCCGCACAACCCGTCGCCACCCGCTGAGCAAGGCCCAACCGTTCATGACCAACCGTCGCAGTTTCCTCAAACAAGCCGGCGTCCTCGCCGCCGGCCTGCCCCTGCTCGCCCACGCCCAGGCGCCGGCCAGCACCAAGCCGCTGGCCGGCGCCGACAAATGGCGCAACCTGCGCGAGCTGTTTCCGCTCGACCCGCAGACCCTGCACTTCGCCAACTTCCTGATCACCGCCCACGCCCGCCCCGTGCAGGCGGCCATCGACCGCCACCGCGCCGACCTCGACCGCAACCCCGCCGCCCTGATGGACTGGAACAGCCAGTACGAGTGGCAGCGCGAGGACGAAGTACGCGAATGGGCCGGGCGCTACCTGGAAGTCGGGCCACGCCAGATCGCCCTGACCGGCAGCACCACCGAAGGCCTGGCGATGATCTACAGCGGCCTGCAGGTAGGCCCGAAACAGGAAATCCTTATCACCGAGCATGAACACTACTCGGCCTACAAAGCCCTGGAATTCCGCAACCGTCGCCAAGGCACCCAGGTCCGCAAGATCCGCCTGTTCGACAAGCCCTGGAACGTCTCCACCGACCAGGTACTCACCACCATCGATAAAAGCATCCGCCCCGAAACCCGGGTACTCGGCATGACCTGGGTGCACTCCGGCAGCGGCGTCAAACTGCCGGTGGGCGAGATCGGCGAACTGGTGCGCCGGCACAACCGCAACCGCAGCGAAGCCGAACGCATCATCTACGTGGTCGACGGCGTGCACGGCTTTGGCGTCGAGAACGCGCGCTTCGCCGACTTCAACTGCGACTACTTCATCGCCGGCACCCACAAGTGGATGTTCGGCCCCCGCGGCACCGGCCTGATCTGTGCCGCATCCACCGGCATGCAGCACCTCACCCCCAGCGTCGCCACCTTCTCCCGCGACGAAGACTTCGCCACCATCATGACCCCCGGCGGCTACCACGCCTTCGAGCATCGCTGGGCCACCAGCGAGGCCTTCAAGCTGCACCTGCAACTGGGCAAGGCCGACATCCAGGCGCGCATCCACCAGCTCAACAGCCTGCTCAAGGAGCGCCTGGCCGAGCATCGCCAGATCGAACTGGTGACACCGCGCAGCCCCGAGTTCTCCGCCGGTTTCACCTTCTTCCGCGTCCCCGGCAAGGACCCTGACGCCTTCGCCGCGCAGCTGATCGCCAACAAGCTCATGTGCGATGCGGTGTACCGCGATGTCGGCCCGGTCATTCGCCTGGCCCCGGGGCTGCTCAATGATGAACAGCAGATTGATCGGGTCATGGCCCTGATCACCCAGCAACTCTAGAAAAGGATCTTCCATGCGTATTGCCTTGCCTCACCTGACCCTGGCCGCCCTGCTCGCAGCCTGCAGCCTGCCGGCCCTGGCCACCACCACGCCCGCGCCCGCCCCCGCTCCAGGCACGGTGTTCCGCGACTGCACCGGCGCCTGCCCGGAGATGGTCGTGCTGCCGGCCGGCAGCTTCATGATGGGTACCCCCGACGACGAACAGGGCCGCCAGGACGACGAAGGCCCGATGCACAAGGTGACCTTCGCCAAGCCGTTCGCCATGAGCCGCTTCCAGGTCACCGCCGAGGAGTGGGACACCTACATCAAGCAGAGCGGCGCCGTGATCCACGACGGCGACGTCCGCCCGGGGCGCAAGTGCACCGCCAGCAAGCCGACCTACAAGCAAGGCCCCCGGCAGCCGGCGGTATGCATGACCTACTTCGACGTGCAGGACTACGTGCAATGGCTGTCGAAGAAGACCGGCAAGACTTACCGGATGGTCAGCGAAGCGGAACGTGAATACGCCGCCCGCGCCGGCAGTACCGGCCCGTTCCCCTTCCCCCTCGACCCCGGTGCCGACTACGAGATCAGCCAGCACGCCAACGTCTACGGGCCCAAGGACGGCTACAGCTTCACCTCGCCGGTGGGCAGCTTCCCGCCCAACGCCTTCGGCATGTACGACATGCATGGCAATGTCTACGAATGGGTCGCCGATTGCCTGCACGACAACTATGTCGGCGCCCCCACCGACGGCAGCGCCTGGGGGCATGCCACCCGCAGCGCGGACAGCTGCGAACTGGTGCAGGTGCGCGGCAACGACTGGGGCGAAGCACCGATTTTCTCCCGTTCCGGCAACCGCAACGTGATGGTCCCCCGGCGGCCCGGCGACTGGCTGGGCTTCAGGGTCGTACGCGAACTCTGAGGACCCGGCCCACGCTAAATTGTCCCCACCGCTTCTCGTTCTATCGATGTACTCCCGCAGCCCGGGGTGAGCGCCAAAGGCCTCCCCCGCCACCTCAAGGAACCGATAGCATGAGCCAGCCCCATTCCCCCCAGCAGGTCCACGACCTCATCGGCGTGGGCTTCGGCCCTTCCAACCTGGCCCTGGCCATTGCCCTGGAAGAACTCGCCGAAACCCACGGCCACGCCCTCGATGCACTGTTCATCGACAAACAGAGCGACTATCGCTGGCACGGCAACACCCTGGCCACCCAGAGCGAGCTGCAGATCTCCTTCCTCAAGGACCTGGTATCGCTGCGCAACCCCACCAGCCCCTACAGCTTCGTCAACTACCTGCACCAGAAGCAGCGCCTGGCCGACTTCATCAACCTGGGCACCTTCTACCCCTGCCGCCTGGAGTACAACGACTACCTGCGCTGGGCCGCCGAGCACTTCGCCACCCAGGCCCAGTACGGCGAAGAAGTGACCCGCATCGAGCCGGTGCTGGACGCCGGCAAAGTGCGCCAGCTGCGGGTCGTCTCGCGTGACGCCCAAGGCCGCGAACACGCCCGCCTGAGCCGCGCGGTGGTGGTCGGCAGCGGCGGTACGCCCAAGGTCCCGGACAGCTTCCGTGCCTTCAAGGATGACCCACGGGTATTCCACCACTCCACCTACCTGAGCAGTCTGGCCACCCTGCCCTGCAACCAGGGCAAGCCGATGCGCATCGCCATCGTCGGCTCCGGGCAGAGCGCCGCCGAGGCCTTCATCGACCTCAACGACAGCTTCCCCTCGGTCAAGGTCGACATGATCGTGCGCTCCAGCGCCCTCAAGCCCGCCGACGACAGCCCGTTCGTCAACGAGATCTTCGCCCCGGACTACACCGACCTGGTGTTCAACCAGGACCAGGCCGAACGTAAGAAGCTTATCGCCGAGTACCACAACACCAACTACTCGGTGGTCGACATCGACCTGCTCGAACGCATCTACGGCATCCTCTACCGCCAGAAGGTCGCCCACCAATACCGCCACGCCGTGCTCTGCCGCCGCCAGGTGCAGGCTGCCACAGCCACCGCCGAAGGCATCGAGCTGACCCTGCAGGACCTGGCCACCCAGCAGTCGCAGACCCACCGCTACGACGCGGTGATCCTCGCCACCGGCTACGAGCGCCGCTCGCACCGTGACCTGCTGGCGCCGCTGCAAGGCTACCTGCAGGACTTCAACGTCGAGCGCGACTACCGCGCCCTGAGCAGCGGCGAGCTGCAGGCGCCGGTGTACCTGCAAGGCTTCTGCGAAACCAGCCACGGCTTGAGCGACACCCTGCTGTCGGTGCTGCCGAGCCGCGCCGCGGAAATCGGTGAATCGCTGTACAAGGCGCTGGCGCAGCACGCCGAGGCCGTGCCCCTGCACGCAGCCGCCATTGCCCTCACCCGCGCCTGACAGGAAGCCTCCATGAGTCCTCAACCTCCCGGGGCGCTGCGCCAACTGCTGGGCCTGCTGCGCCCGTTCTGGCCGACGGTGACCATCGCCACCCTGCTGGGCATGCTCGGCGGCCTGAGCATCACCGCGCTGCTTGCCACCATCAACAATGGCCTGCACACCGACGGCGGCCTGCAGCAAGGCGTGGTGCTGGCCTTCATCGGCCTGTGCGTGGTGGCGCTGGTCAGCAGTATCTGCTCGGACATCGGCACCAACTATGTGGGCCAGCATGTGATCGCCGCGCTGCGCAAGCAGCTGGGCGAGAAGGTGCTGGCCGCGCCGATCGAGCAGATCGAGCAGTACCGCAGCCATCGGTTGATCCCGGTGCTCACCCACGACGTCGACACGGTCAGCGACTTCGCCTACGTGTTCGCCCCGCTGGCCATCTCCCTGACCGTGACCCTGGGCTGCCTGGGCTACCTGGCCTACCTGTCGCTGCCGATGTTCCTGCTGGTGCTGGTGGCCGTGGGTGTCGGCAGCGTCATCCAGTACGCCGCACGGGCCCGCGGCATCCGCGGCTTCGTCGCCGCCCGCGACGCCGAGGACCAGTTGCAGAAGCACTACCAGGCCATCGCCGAGGGCGCCAAGGAGCTGCGCATCCACCGCACCCGTCGCCAGCGCATGCTCAACCACGGCATCCGCGAGACCGCCGATGGCATCCGCGATACCCAGGTGCGCTCGATCAACACCTTCGTGATCGCCAAGAGCCTGGGCTCGATGCTGTTCTTCCTGGTCATCGGCCTGGCCTTGACCCTGCAGTCGATGTGGCCAGCCAACGACAAGTCGGTGATCAGTGGCTTCGTCCTGGTGCTGCTGTACATGAAAGGCCCGCTGGAGCACCTGATCACCACTTTGCCGATCATCAGCAAGGCCCAGATCGCCCTGCGCCGCATCGCCGAGCTGTCGGAGCGGTTCTCTTCGCCCGAACCGCACCTGCTGCTGGAAAACGCCCCCCAGGCCAACGACAAGGCGCTGCACAGCCTGGAACTGGTCGACGTCACCTATACCTACCCGACCAACCCCGGCATCGAGCCGTTCACGGTCGGGCCGGTGAGCTTCAAGGTCAAACCCGGCGAGATCCTGTTCATCGTCGGCGGCAACGGCTGTGGCAAGACCACCCTGATCAAACTGCTGCTGGGGCTTTACGAACCCCACCAAGGGCATGTCGCGGTCAATGGCCAGCCCGTGGTCGCCAGCAGCCGTGACGACTATCGCCAGCTGTTCACCACGGTGTTCGCCGACTACTACCTGTTCGACGAAGTCATCGGCGGCGAACAGGCCACCCCGGACGATGCGCAGAAGTACCTGGCGCGCCTGCAACTGGCGCACAAGGTCCAACTGCTCGACGGCGCCTTCAGCACTACCGACCTGTCCACCGGCCAGCGCAAGCGCCTGGCCCTGCTCAACGCCTGGCTCGAAGGGCGCCCGGTGCTGGTGTTCGACGAGTGGGCCGCCGACCAGGACCCGACCTTCCGCCAGGTGTTCTACACCGAGCTGCTGCCCGACCTCAAACGCCTGGGCAAGACCATCATCGTCATCTCCCACGACGACCGTTACTTCCCGGTGGCCGACCAGCTGCTGCGCCTGGAGCGCGGCAAAGTGGTCGCCGACGCACAAATCGCCTGACCTCGCAGGCATTCTCCCGGGGCTGCCAGGCAGCCCCATCTCCCCCTTGTAAACACCGCGCCAGCCGGCTTGCCGGTGAACACCGCCGCCCTCATTTCGGCTCTTTTCATTTTTTTTTCACAAATCCATCCGGTTTTTCATCGCTCGTTCGTTTCATTGAAAGCTAATAAAAACTATTCCCACTTAACATTCCGGAGCATCCACACGTGCAGTCCCGCCCTACCCTTTCACCGCTTGCCCGCGCCTTGTACCTCCGACGCTCCCTGTCCCTGGGTCTGCCTGCCGCTGTGATGGTCTCGGCACTGGGGACCTCGCTGGCAGCCCAGGCGCAGAGCCAGACCTACGAGTTCAGCATCGGCGCCCAGTCCCTGGCCAGCGCCCTGATGCAACTGGCCGACCAGACCGGCCTGCAGGTGCTGTACAGCCCAGACACTCTCGGCAACCTCAGCACCCCGGGCGTACGTGGCCGGCTCAGCGTGGACCAGGCCGTTCGCCAACTGCTGGGCGGCACCCAACTGCACTACACCCTCGACGGCGGTACCCTGACGGTGCTCGGCCAGGACAGCGCCGGCGCCATGACCCTGGACGCCAGCGTGGTGTCCTCCACCCGCGTCAACGACTCGCCATGGGGTGAAACCAAAGGCTACGTTGCCCGCCGTACCGCCACCGGCACCAAGACCGACACCTCGATGCTGGAAAACCCCCAGGCCATCTCGGTAGTCACCCGCGAGCGCATGGACGACATGGGCGTGCAGCGCCTGGACGAGGCACTGCGCTACACCTCCGGCGTGCGTTCCGACTCCGGCGGCGCCAACAACGCAGCCGACAACATCTACCTGCGCGGCTACGCCATTTCCTTCACCTACCGCGATGGCCTGCGCCTGCGCCCGCTGGGCTTCTTCGGCATGTTCAGCGAAGAGCCGTACGGCATGGAGCGCGTCGAAGTGCTCAAGGGCCCGACCTCGATCCTGTACGGCCAGGCCGACCCCGGCGGCATGGTCAACTCGATCTCCAAGCGCCCCACCGACTATGACCGCGGCGAGATCGGCGTTTCCGCCGGCACCGGCCACCGTCGCCAGGCCAAGTTCGATGTCAGCGGCGCCCTGGACGACGAAAAGACCCTGATGTACCGCCTGGTCGGCCTGGGCCGCGAGGCCGACGGCCTGTACGACCACACCGACGACGATCGCGGCTACATCGCCCCCAGCTTCACCTGGCGCCCCAACGACCAGACCAGCCTGACCGTGCTGGCGTCGTACCAGAAGAACAAGGCCCTGGCCCCGACCACCATCCCCTGGGCCGCCGTCAACGGCTCCAGCCCCTATGGCAAGGTGCCCATGGACCGCTTCGTCGGCGAGCCGAGCTTCGACTTCGAGGAAGTCGAAAGCACCTCGCTGGGCTACGAGTTCAGCCATGAATTCAACGACACCTGGACCGTGCGCCAGAACGTGCGCTGGAGCGACTTCGACAACCAGGAGAACTACCTGGCGCGCTCCTTCGGCCTGAGCTCGACCGGCCTGATCACCGGCCCCGATGGCGTCCCCGGTGCCTCGATCAACCGCCAGTGGCAGATCCGCCACGCCTACGGCAGCCACCTGGCACTGGACAACCAGTTGCAGGCCAGCTTCGACACCGGCCCGATCTCCCACACCGCGCTGTTCGGCATCGACTACAGCTGGAGCAAGTCGGTGCGTAACGAGCGCTGGGGCAACGCCACGCCGATCAACGTATTCGACCCGGTCTACGGCAGCCCGGTGGACACCTCGGTCAACGCCAGCTGGGTCAACAACCTGCAGCGCAGCACCCAGGTCGGCTACTACTTCCAGGACCAGCTCAAGTGGGACCGCTGGGTGCTGACCGTGGGCGGCCGCGAGGACCGCGCGCGTACCCAGACCGAAGATCGCTTCACCGACATCGAGACGGCCGACCAGCACTGGCGCGACTTCACCGGCCGCGCTGGCCTGGTATACCTGTTCGACAACGGCTTTGCGCCGTACGTCAGCTACAGCGAGTCGTTCAACCCGGTCGTAGGCACTACCGGCCCTGCCCGTGGCAGCAAGCCCTTCGAGCCAGAAACCGCCAAGCAGTACGAAGTGGGTGTGCGCTACCAGCCGCCAGGCACCGACACCCAGATCACCCTGTCGGTCTACGACCTGACCAAGCAGAACGCGGTCACCACTGACCCGCAAGACCTGTTCAACAGCATCCAGACCGGCGAGATCCGTTCCAAGGGCGTGGAGCTGGAAGCCATCACCACCGTGATGGACGACCTGAAGCTGACCGGCTCGCTGTCCTACAGCGACGTGAAAGTCACCAAGAGCAACGACGGCAACGAAGACAAGCGCCCGTTCAAGGCGCCGGCCAAGCTGGCCTCGCTGTGGGCTGACTACGCCATCCCGTTCGACCCGCTGCAGGGCCTGAGCGTCGGTATGGGCGTGCGTTACACCGGTTGGACCTTCGGCGACAGCATGAACACCTTCAAGGTGCCGTCCTACACCCTGTATGACGCTGCCGTGCGTTATGACCTGGGCAAGCTCGACCCGAGCCTGCGCGGCGCCCAGGCAGCGATCAACGTCAACAACCTGACCGACAAGTACTACGTCGCCTCGTGCTTCTTCTACCAGGCGTGCAACCTGGGCGAAGGCCGCAGCGTGATCGCCGAACTGACCTACAAGTGGTAAATCCCCCGCGTCACCGGTCCCCTGCCTGAGGCAGGGGGCCTCCTTACCCAGTGCTCGCCGATGTATACGCGGCACCTAGCAGATCGAGCGCCGCCCACGCGGCGCATCGCTGGCAAGCCAGCTCCCACCCCGACCGCGCTGACCTCAAGCCATCCGCGATCCTGTGGGAGCTGGCTTGCCAGCGATGGGGCGCGTGGCACCCCCTCCTGACTCACACCAGCGGTAACCCTCAGGCCACCCTGGCCGACGCCCAGTCCAGCAGCCCGGCATAAATCGCCCCAACCTCCTCCACCATGCCCGACATCCGCAAAAAGTCATGGGTCAGCCCATCGGCCACCTGCAGCGTCAATGCATTGCCCTGCTCACGCAGCGCCTCGGCGTACGCCAAACCCTCGTCAAACAGCGGGTCATACTCGGCCACCGCCAGGTAAGCCGGCGCCAGGCCACTCAGGTCGGCCTGCAGCAACGGCGACACCCGCCAGTCATCGGCACGCCCCGAGCCGCCCAGGTACTGCTTGTAGAACCAGCGCAGGGTCTCGGTCTCCAGCAGGTAACCCTCGGCATACCGCTGATGCGAGGCGCGTTCACGGCTGATATCGGTCACCGGGTACAGCAGCATCTGCCCTTTGGGGCGCAGTTGCAGGCGCTCGGGTTCGCGTGCGGCAACGATGGCCAGCACCGTGGCCAGGCTGGCGCCGACACTGTCGCCGGCAAAGATCACCCGCCCGGCGTCCAGTTGCAGGGCCTGGGCCTGCCCGGCCAGCCAGTTGGCCGCGCCGCGCACATCCTCCAGCGGCCCCGGGAACGGGTGCTCCGGGGCACGCCGATAGGCCGGCGCGAACACCGCAAAACGCCCACCGGCGGCCAGGCGGCGACAGATCGAGTCATGGGAATCGAGGCTGCCGACTACATAACCGCCACCATGCAGGTAGAAGATCACCGGCAGCGGCCCCTGGGCGCCCTGTGGCCGGTACAGCCGCGCGGCGAGCACCTGGCCATCGTCAAGCAGCACCTGGTGGGCGGTCACCTGCAGGTCGCCCGGCGGGGTCGGGTCGAGAATGTCCGAGGCCTGCTCGAACACCTCGCGCGCCTGGTCCACAGGCAGTTCATGCAAGGCACGGGTGGCGCCGCTCAGGCGGCCCAGTTCGGCCAGTTCGAGGAACGCGGCCAGGTCAGGATGCACAGGCATCATTCAATCCTTCAAATATGAAAAGAACCGGGCCCTGTAAACAGGGCCCGGAGGTATCAGCCTGCGATGGTCTCGAGGCTGCCAAGGTACTCATGCACAGCCTTGAGCAAGGCTGGATGACGTGGGATGGCGAAGTGCGTGGTGTTCAGCCAGTGACGTTGCGCCACCTGGCCCAGCCCGGCTTCGAACACGGCCACCGCCGCCTGGCTGGCCGCGTCACCGGCCCACCAGCAGTGGATTGGCATATCCAGCGTGGGCAGGTCGCCCTGCCGCTCGCTGAGCGCTTTCAGGCGCATGGCCACGACGAAGCCCTGGGCCAGGTCCTGGGCATCGAAGCCCGTGGCGCTGGTCAGCTGTGCCTGCACCTGGCCGATCGTCTCGGCCAACTGCGCCACCTGCAACGGCTGCGGGCAAACCACGGCCGGCAACTGTTCGGCGTCGCACTGCAGGGTCACGGCCAGGAAGCTGCGCAGTTCTTCGTCATCACTGACCAGGCTGGCGCCCTGCCCCGGAATGAAGCTGTCGACCAGGCCGACGAAGCCGACTTCCTGGCCCTGGCGCCGCAGCTCTTCGGCCACCAGCACCGCGAGCGTGCCACCCAGCGACCAACCCAGCAGCAGATACGGGCCATCGGCCTGTTTCTGGCGGATGTACTGGGCATAGTCGATGGCCATGCCCTGCAGCGAATCATCCTGCCAGTCACGGTCCAGCAGCATGCGGCACTGCAGGCCGTAGACGCTGTGGCGCCCCTCCAGCTGGCGAGCCAGCGGCTCGTAGTCGAACACCGTGCCGAAGCCGGCGTGCAGGCAGAACAGGGCCGGGCGCGCCGGGCTTGGGCTGTTGAGCAACAGCAGCGGATCCAGCGCGGCCTCCTGCTGCTCGTCATAACCACTGAGCTGGGCAATGGTCGGCCGGGTCATCAGGTCACGCAGCTTCAGCTCCAGGCCCAGGTCGCTGCGCCCGCGCAGCTTGCCGAGTACCTTGAGGATGCGCAGCGAGTCGCCGCCCAGTTCGAAGAAGTTGTCGGTCACACCAACCCGCTCGACCCCCAGCACCTCTTGCCAGACCTCCACCAACGCCTGTTCGGCGAGGTTGCGCGGCGCCTGGTAATGGCGTTCGCTGGCGCCCGGCAATGGCAGGGCCTTGCGGTCGACCTTGCCATTGGGGTTCAGCGGCAAGGCGTCGAGCACCATGATCCGGCTCGGCACCATATAGTCCGGCAACTGCGCCTGCAACGCCTCACGCAGGGCCTGCTCCGCCGGGCCATCTGCTGCGGTCACCACGTAGCCCAGCAATTGGTCGCCGCTGTCCTCGCGACGGGCGATCACCACCGCGTCACGCACCCCCGGTTGCTGGCGCAGGCGCGCTTCGATCTCGCCCAGTTCGATGCGGAAACCGCGCACCTTGACCTGGTTGTCCAGGCGGCCGAGATAGTCGAACACCCCGTCGGCCCGCTGGCGCACCAGGTCACCGGTGCGGTACAGGCGCCCACCGGCGCTGAACGGGTCGGCCACGAAGCGCTCGGCAGTCAGCCCTGGGCGGGCGTGATAACCCCGCGCCACGCCCTCGCCGCCGATGTACAGCTCACCGGCCACGCCGGTCGGCAGCGGGTTGAGGTGGGTGTCGAGCACATACAGCGTGCGCTCGCCGACCCGGGTGCCGATCGGAGCATAGGCTGCGTCGCAACGAGCGTCGGCAGCGACTTTCCACAGCAACGGCGTGACCACGGTTTCGGTCGGGCCGTAGCCATTGGTCAGGCAGCGCGGACGCAGGTTGCGCCGCACCAGGTCGAAGTTGGCCTGGGCCACCGCGTCACCGCCAAAGCAGTAGATGTCCACTGCCGGCGGCTGGCGGCCTTCGGCGAACTCGGCCAGCTGCTGCAGGTAGGCCGGCGGGAAGCAGGCGATGGTGATGGCCTGCTCGTGCAGCACTTGCCAGGTCTGCTCGGCGGTCCACAACTGGTTGTCACGCACCACCAGGCAGCCACCGCGCAGCAGGGTCGACAGCCAACGCTCCTGGGCACCGTCGAAGGCGAACGACATGAACAGCAGCTCACGGGTGTGCGAGCCCATCTCGTAACGCTCGGCGATCGCCGCGCAATGCATGGCGATACCGCCCTGGGACACCGCCACGCCCTTGGGCTTGCCGGTGGAACCCGAGGTGTAGATGAGGTAGGCCAGGTTGCCCGGGCGTGCGCTCGAGACTACCGCCTGCGCGGCGCTCGGCAACGTCGCGGTGTCCAGCTCGATGCTCAGTGCCACCGCCGTGTCGCCCAGGCGGGCACTGACGCGGCTTTCGGTGATGAGCACGCTCATCGCCGAGTCCTCGATGATCCAGTCCAGGCGCTCACGGGGGTAGTCGATGTCCAGCGGCACATAGGCCGCACCGGTCTTCATCACCGCATAGAAGGCCACGATCATCTGCACCGAGCGCTCCAGCGCCACACCCACGCGGGTCTCCGGCCCGACGCCGGCAGCCAGCAGGCGCGTCGCCAGTGCATTGGCGCGTTGCTCGAGCTGCCCATAGGTCAGGCTCTGGCCTGCGCAAGTCACAGCCTCGGCATCAGGGCGCAAGGCGGCCTGGTGGGCAATGGCATGCACCAGCAGCGGCGCAGGTTCGCCGGCGGCCAGCACGTTGCCACGCTGCAACCCGTTACAGGCCTGGGCATCGAGCACGCCCAGGCTGCCCAGGGTCGCTTGAGCGTCGTCGAGCATGGCCGACAGCAGCACTTCGAAGCTGCTCATCACCTGGGCGCAGGCCGCTTCGGTGAAGCGCTCGCGCAGGTAGAGGAACTCGATGGACAGCGTGCTGCCCAGGCTGACCGCCAGGTCCATGGCGTAGTTGGTCACGTCGCGGCCCTTGACCTCGCCGAAGCTCAGGCGATCGTCACCGGCATCGGCCAGGCGCTCGTCGATCGGGTAGTTCTCGAACACCACGATGCTGTCGAACAGCGCCTGCCCGCCCTGCCCCGACCAGCGCTGCACATCCGCCAGCGACGCGTGCTCGTGATCGCGGGCTTCCAGGTTGTAGGCCTGCAACTGCGTCAGCCACTCGCCCACCGGCAATTGCGGATCAATGGTCTGAGCGATCGGCAAGGTGTTGATGAACAGGCCAAGCATCTCGTCGGCACCCGCGAGGCTCGCCGGGCGGCCCGCCACCACGGCGCCGAAGCACACGCTCGACTGCCCGCTGTAGCGCTGCAACAGCAGCAGCCAGGTGGCCTGGATCAACGTGTTGCTGGTCACCCGCAGGCGCTGGGCCTGGGCCTTGAGGCGCGCCGTGGCGGCCGCGTCCCAGTTCAGGTACAGCGCGCCATGGCCGCTCTCGCCCGGTGCCGGCTGTGGCGCCAGGGTGCCGGCCAGCAGGGTCGGCCCGTCCAGGTCGGCCAGGCGTGCACGCCAGAACTGCTCGTCGGCCTCGGCCGACTGGCGGTGCAGCCAGTCGATGTAGTCGCGGTAGCGCCCCTGGCGCTCCGGCAGCGCCTGCCCGGCGTAGGCCTGGAACACTTCGCCCAGCAGGCGCGAGGTGCTCCAGCCGTCCATCAGGATATGGTGGCTGGTCCAGATCAGCTGGTAGGCGTCCTCGGCGGTGCGCACCAGGGTGATCCGGGTCAGCGGCGCCTGCAGCAGGTCGAAGCCCTTGGCACAGTCAGCCGCTGCCACGGTTTGCAGCGCCTCTGGGCTGACCTCGCGGTCGCGCCAGTCGATCACCTGCAACGGCAGCCTGGCCTCGCGGCGCACCAGCTGCAACGGCTGGGCGAGGGTCGCGGCGGCGCAGAAACCGGTGCGCAGGATCTCGTGACGGGCGATCACCTGGTTCCAGGCCGCCTCGAAGCGCGGCAGGTCGAGCCCTTGCACCGGCACGCTGATCTGGTTGATGTACAGGTCGGCGCCACTGCTTTCCTGGGTGTGGAACAGCATGCCCTGCTGCATCGGCGACAGCGGGTAGATGTCTTCGATCTGCGCCAGGGGCACCGGCAGGCTGTCCAGCCCGGCCATATCCAGGCCGGCCAGCGGGAAGTCCGACGGCGTCGCCGAGCGTTCCTGCAAGGTGCAGCAAT